>NZ_QPJN01000001.1:0-225362 GCF_003338615.1 Halanaerobium sp. DL-01 | reverse complement strand
GAAATTAATTCAGATAACCTGTATTTGATTCCATTTACAAAAGAAGTAAAAGAAGAGCTGGGGACAATACTGCCGACAAACATAGCTTTTATAGGTGCAGCAGCAGAGCTGACAGACATAGCAGAACTGGATGTATACAAAAAAGCAATTAAGGGAAGAATTCCCAAAGGAACAGAAGAAGTAAATATGAAGGCTTTTGAATTAGGTATGGAGCTTGCCAAAAAGGTCAAAAAGTGATTAAATAGGCTTGACAAAAGAATAAAAGTATTGTAAACTATCACCTGTGAGTGTTAAGTAAATAAACTTTACAGGTGATTTTTTTGTTAAACAAAACATTAAAGATAAGTATGTTATTTGATTTTTATGGAAATCTCTTGACCAAAAAACAGCAGAGTATAGTTGAAAGCTATTTTTATAATGATCTTTCTCTGGCTGAAATAGCGGAAAATATTGGTATAAGCAGACAAGGAGTTTATGACCATCTGCAGAGAAGTGAAAAGAGTTTAGAAGAATATGAAGAAAAACTTGGTTTAGTAAAAAAATATAAAGATTTAAGGAATAATATTAATCAGCTGGAAGAAATTTTGAGAAATGATGAGATGTTAAATAATAATAATAGAGAAGAAGTTATGGACAAATTAGAATATATAAAATCGATCCTCTAAAGGAGGTAAATTATGATTTTTTCAAGTCTAGCAGAAAAACTGCAGGATACCCTCGCCAAATTGAGGGGTAAAGGGAAATTAAGTGAAGATGATGTAAAAGCTGCTCTAAAAGAAGTTAAAATGGCACTTTTAGAAGCTGATGTAAATTACAAAATTGTAAAAGATTTTGTCAAAAAAATTGAAGAACGTGCAGTAGGAAAAGAAGTAATGGAAAGTTTAACTCCTGCCCAGCAGGTTATCAAAATTGTGAATGAAGAACTGCAGAATCTGATGGGGGGAACTCAATCAGAATTAAATATTTCATCAAAACCGCCAACAATAATTATGATGGTGGGACTGCAGGGCTCTGGTAAAACAACCAGTGCCGGTAAACTAGCACGAATACTGTCCAATAAGGGTAAACAGCCTCTGCTTGCAGCAGCCGATGTGTATAGACCTGCAGCGATAAGACAGCTTCAGGTACTGGGTGAAAGGCTGGATATTCCGGTCTTCAGCATGGGAGATAAAAAAGATCCTGTTGATATAGCAAAAGGTAGTTTAAGTTATGCCTCTTCCCACAACTGTGATACCATAATCCTCGATACAGCAGGTAGACTTCATATTGATGAAGAAATGATGGAAGAGTTAAAATTAGTTAAAACTGCTGTTGAACCCGATGAAATTCTTTTAGTTGTTGATGCGATGACAGGTCAGGATGCTGTCAATGTAGCAGACAACTTTGATAAAAAGCTCAATATAGATGGAATTGTGCTCACAAAAACTGATGGTGATGCACGTGGTGGTGCTGCACTTTCAATTAAAGCAGTTACCGGTAAACCGATTAAATTTGTTGGTACAGGTGAAAAACTTGCTGATTTAGAACAGTTTCATCCGGACAGGATGGCATCTCGAATACTGGGAATGGGAGATGTTTTAAGCCTTATTGAAAAGGCCGAGAAAAGTATTGATAAAAAGAAAGCTGCAGAGTTGGAAGAAAAACTGAGAAAAAATGAATTTACCCTGGAAGATTTTCTTGATCAAATGGATCAAGTAAGGAATATGGGACCTATGGATCAGCTGCTTGGAATGATGCCCGGTATGAGTGGTTCAAAACAGCTTAAAAATATGCAGGTTGATGAAAAACAGCTTGATCATATAGAAGCCATAATTAATTCCATGACACCAGAAGAAAGAAGAAATCCATCAGTTATCAATGGCAGCAGAAGAAAGAGAATAGCTCAGGGAAGTGGAACGAATATTCAGGAAGTTAATAGACTTTTGAAACAGTTTAAACAGACCAAAAAAATGATGAAGCAGTTAAACAGCGGTAAATTAGGCAAAGGTGGCTTTAAAATGCCGTTCTTTGGTTAAGTATATTATTAAAATGAGGGTGAGTGCGACGGGCTCGATGCCCTAGTACTAACCTGACAATGCGTTATAAAATGAGAGTGAGTGCGACGGGCTCGATGCCCTAGTACTAACCTGACAATGCGTTATAAAATGAGAGGTTAGTGAAAGGAGGTGTTTTTTATGGCAGTTAAGATTCGTTTAAAAAGAATGGGAAGTAAAAGAAATGCTTCTTATAGATTGGTAGTTTCTGATTCAAGAAGAACTCCAAAAGGGCCATTTGTAGAAGAACTTGGATTTTATGATCCTACAACTGAACCAGCTTCTTATAAAATTGATGAAGAAAAAGCATTAAAGTGGTTAAACAATGGTGCTAAACCATCACATACAGTAAAAAGTTTGCTGAAACAATCAGGAATTATGGAAAAATTTCATAATAATTAACAAAAGGAGGAAAACTCCATGAAAGAACTGGTAGAGTTTATAGCAAAATCAATAGTAGACGAACCGGAAGCGGTTCATGTAAATCAGGTTGAAGGCGAAAAATCAATAATTTTAGAATTATCTGTAGCTGATAATGATATGGGTAAGGTTATTGGTAAAAGAGGTAGAATTGCAAACGCAATTAGAACTGTTGTTAAAGCAGCAGCAACTAAGGAAGGTAAAAAAGTAATAGTTGATATTCAATAAATTTCAGGCTGGTGATTAAACTGAACAATGAATACACTACAGTCGGACAAATAACCAGATTTCAGGGGAATAAAGGTGAAGTGAGGGTGAAACCGCTAACTGACATTCCTGAAAGGTTTTTTGAACTTGATAAAGTATATCTAAAAAATAAAAAAGATATTATTGAAATGCAGATAGAGTATATTAGATTTCATAAACAGTTTGTAATAATAAAATTTAAATCTGTAAATTCGATTTCAGATGCGGAAAAATACAAAAATTTTGAGGTACTGATTCCTGAAGCTGAAAAAATGATTTTACCTGAAGATCACTATTATGTAGACAGTTTGATTAATATGGAAGTTTATTTACAAGATGGAAGTTATTTGGGTATTTTAACTGATATTATTGATACTGCAGGAACCGATATATTTTTAATTAAAGGTAAAATTAAAGATTTTATGATTCCAGCTAGTAAAGAGATGATACTTGACATAAACTTCAAAAAAAATATAATGATTGTTGAACCGATAACAGGTTTATTGGATCTATAGGGGTTGAAATTATGTTTTTCGAGATATTGACACTTTTTCCAGGAATGTTTAAGGGACCACTTACAGAAAGTATTTTAAAAAGAGCTCAGGAAAATAGTATAATAGACATTAAAACAATAAATATTAGAGATTTTGCTGAAGATAAACATAATACGGCTGATGAACCACCTTATGGTGGTGGAGCTGGAATGGTTTTAAAACCTCAACCTATCTATAAAGCCTGGCAGTTTGCATCGAAAAAAAGAGAGCAAACAGCTAAAACAATTCTCATGAGCCCACAGGGGAAAAAATTGGATCAAAATCTGGTTAAAAAATTAAGTCAGAATGAAGGTTTAATAATTATATGTGGGCGTTATGAAGGTGTTGATGAAAGAATTAGGCAAACTATTGTTGATGAAGAAATATCTATCGGTGATTTTGTCTTAACAGGTGGAGAACTGCCTGCAATGGTTTTGATAGATGCTGTTTCTAGAATGGTTAGCGGTGTTCTTGGTGATGAGAATTCATCTTTAAAAGACTCGTTTTATAAAGGACTGCTTGAACATCCACACTATACCAGACCACGTGAATTTAGAGGGATGCAGGTTCCGGATGTGCTTTTAAGCGGCAATCATAAAATGATAGAGGACTGGCGCAGAAGGGAATCACTGAAGCGAACACTTATCAGAAGACCAGATTTGTTAAAAAAGAAGGAACTGAATCCTGAAGATTTAAAAATAATTGAAGAATTAAAGAAAGAATTAAAGGGTGAAATTAATGAAAACAATTGATGCAGATATTTTTCTTGGACTGCTGCACTATCCAATATATAACAAACTTGGCGACAAAATAACAACTACAATAACTAATTATGATCTGCATGATATTGCCAGAGCTGCAAGGACCTATGATATTAATAAATACTATGTTATCAATCATCTTAAATCACAGCAGCAGCTTGTTGAAAGAATGAAAGGCTATTGGACCAGTGGACGAGGAGCAGATTACTGCTATAATCGTCATGAAGCATTTTCTGTTTTGGAAATAGCTTCAACACTGGATGAAGTAAAAGAAAGTATAAAAAATAAAACTGAAAAAGATGCCGTTTTGATTGCAACAGATGCTAAAAAATTTGAGAACTCGGTCTCATACAGCAATATGAGAGAAATTTTTGCAGAAGATGACAGACCTTTTCTTATTATTTTTGGAACAGGCTATGGCCTTACTGAAGAAACTTTAGAACAGTGTGATTACATACTTGACCCTGTGATTGGTAGAGGGGATTTTAATCATTTATCTGTTCGAAGTGCTGTATCGATAATACTTGATCGTCTTTTAGCTTCACCCTGGTGGACAAAATAGTTATTTGGGAAGGAGGTTTACAATGAATATTATCAACGAAATCGAAAAAGAACAAATGCGTGATGATATACCGGTATTTGCACCTGGTGATACACTCCGCCTGATGGTTAAAGTTGTAGAAGGTGGTAAAGAAAGGCTTCAAAACTATACAGGTGTGGTAGTAAAAAGAAATGGTGGGGGACTTAACGAAACTTTCACTGTTCGAAAGATATCAAAAGGTATTGGAGTTGAGAGAACTTTTCCACTTCATTCCAATAAATTAGCAAAAATAGAAGTAGTTAGTCGTGGAGATGTCAGAAGATCTCGTCTGTATTACCTGCGCTCAAGAAGAGGTAAAGCTTCTAGAATTAAAGAAAAAAGAGACTAAATTTAAAGGGTGGGGAGGTTTTATCCTGCACCCTTTTTTAATGTGAGGTTAATAAATTATGATACAGTGGTATCCAGGACATATGGCAAAAGCAAAAAGAATACTAAAAAAAGATTTAAGCCTAGTTGACTTAGTAATTGAAACAATTGATGCTAGAATTCCAAAAAGCAGTAAAAATCCTGATTTGAATGAGATCATAAAGAATCAGAATAAGATAGTTGTTTTAAATAAAATGGATCTGGCTGATGATAATTTAAATAAAAACTGGATTGAGCACATCAATAAAGAGACAGATGCTGTACTGATCAATTCTATCACGGGAGAGGGAGCTTCCAGATTAAAAAGTCTTTTAAATAATAAATATGATATAATCAGCAAGAAACTTTCTCAAAAAGGGAGAAAAGCCAGACAAATCAGAGCCATGATAATTGGTGTTCCTAATGTTGGAAAATCTGCTCTGATAAATATTCTGGCTGGCAGTAAAATTGTAACTATTGGTGATAAGCCTGGAATAACAAGAGGCAGGCAGTGGATAAATATTGATAAAAAGGTTAAGCTGCTCGATACACCAGGAATTTTATGGCCAAAATTTTCTGACGAGGATACTGCATATAAACTTGCAGTTACCGGTGCGGTAGATAATGATATTTTTGATTTCGAACTTGCATCATATAAATTAATTAAGTTTATTCGTGATATTAATGCTGATTTTTTAAAGGAATTTTATAATATTGATTTTGGCCAGGAACATCCCTATGATATTTTACCTATGATTGCCAAAAAAAGAGGCTGTATTATGAGTGGTGGAAAAGTTGACAGGAATCGTGCTTCTCAGCTGCTTATTAATGATTTTCGAAGGGGAAAACTGGGAAAAATTACACTGGAAAAACCAGGAGATGATTCAGATGATTTATCAGTATCCTGATTTTGAGAAAATGACAATTAAAGAAATAAAGCAGTATCTGAAGACTAAAGAACCAGCAGAAAATTTAATTCAAAAACTTGCCAATGATTCAAGAACAGGTGTTGTTAAAATTTCACAGCAGCTTACAAAAAAACTGCAGAAAAGAAAAAAAATTATAGAAAGGTGGCATATAAATAATAAATATGAAGATAATCTAAGAAATATAGGCTATAAATTTATAGCTGGTATTGATGAAGCCGGCAGAGGCCCTCTGGCCGGTCCGGTTGTAGCTGCTGCAGTAATACTAGACTCTGCTAAACCAATCTATGGTCTTGATGATTCAAAAAAAATATCAGTTAAGGAGAGAAATAGACTTTTTGCTGAAATTAATAAAAAAGCAGCTGTAGGTATAGGAAAAGCAGATAATCAGGAGATTGATAAATTCAATATTCTTAATGCAACATTTTTGGCAATGAAGAGGGCTTTGAATAATATTAATCTAGATGTTGAATATGTTCTGGTAGATGGAAATACAGGCATTCCAGATTTAGAAATAGAGCAAAAAACTGTAGTTGATGGTGATAAAAAAATAAATGCTATTTCTGCTGCTTCAATTATTGCAAAAGTTACAAGAGATAAAATAATATTTGACTATGCAGATCAATACCCGGAATATAATTTTAAATCTAATAAAGGTTATGGTACTGCAGAACATATTGAAGCTTTAAAAAAGTATGGCTCCTCACCAATTCACCGCAAATCATTTGGTAGAGTTCCAGAATAATATTTATAATTTATATTTTGATTTAAGCTCATTTTTAAGCTTTATTTTGAAAAAGTTTATAAGCTCCAGCATAAGTTTAGGAAGGAGATAAGATATGGAAACAAAAAAAATAGCAAGAGGGGCAGCAATAGCAGCACTTTATGTTATTATAACATATTTATTGACGCCCATTAGTTTTGGCCCTGTTCAATTTCGTGCTGCAGAAGCTCTAACTCTTCTGCCGATGATATTTCCAGAAGCAGTACCTGCTCTATTTTTGGGAGTTTTGCTAGCCAATATACTGGGAGGGCTTGGAATTGTTGATATTGTAGGAGGTTCTTTAGTAACTTTAATTGCTGCCTATATAACATACAAATTTAAGAACAGTATTACTGCATATCTGAGTCCAATTATATTTAATGCTTTTCTTATAAGTTTATATCTATATAAAATTTATGGAATACCATATTGGTTAAATGTAATTCAGATTGGTTTAAGCGAAGCTGCTGTAATTGCCATACTTGGTTATCCTATGATCAAATTTTTAAAGAAGCATTTCTGATTTTTCAGCATACCAGCGGAGATTAACTGCTTCCAGAAGATCATTACTTTTAATATTTTTGTTTTTATTTAAATCTGCAGTAGTTCTTGCCACTCTTAAAAGTCTTATATAACCCCTCATACTCAGCTGTAAATTTTCTACAGCCTGTTTTAGTATATTTTCTGCATCACTGTCAAGTGGACAGAATTTTTCTATATTTTCTATACTCAACTGACTGTTATAGCTAATATTCAGATCTTTATATCGATCTTTTTGAGCTAATACAGCCTGTTCAATTTTTTTTAGATAATTGTACTGCTGCTCTGTATTTTTTTTTAAAATATCATCACTTTTTAACGGCAGAAGTTCTATCTGCAGATCAATTCTGTCTTTAAGTGCTCCTGATAATTTTTTTTGATATCTGGCAATATCTCGCTCTGAACAGCTGCATCTATTGTCATCCAGACCAGCATATCCGCAGGGGCAGGGATTCATAGCAGTAATAAGCTGAAAATCTGCTGGAAAAATAAAACTTGCCTGCTGACGAACTATTTTTATTTTTTTATTTTCCAGTGGTTCACGCAAATTGGACAATACTTTATTTTTAAATTCCGGAAGTTCATCCAGAAATAATACACCTTTATGAGCAAGAGATATTTCTCCGGGCACAGGTATTTTCCCACCACCTATTAAACCAGCAGATGTAATAGAATGATGGGGAGCAACAAATGGACGATACCTGTTATTTATATCCAGATCTCTTAGTTTATCTTTAATACTGTAAATTGAAGCAACTTCTATAAGTTCTTCTTTATTAAGAAGCGGCAGCAGTTTAACTATTGAATGTGCCAGCATTGTTTTGCCACAGCCTGGTGGTCCTACTAAAAGCAGATTGTGTCTTCCAGCTGCTGCAATCATTACAGCCTTTTTGGCAGTTTTCTGACCTCTTATACTATTTATATCAGGTATTTTATTTCTGTTTAGTCTTAATGTATTATTTTTTATTTTAGTTTTACTGCCCTTTATATTGTTGAGATTATCAATTTCTTTGAGATTTTGCAAAAAAGTAATTTCAGTATTTTGAACTAAATTACATTCTGCAGCATTTTCTAAAGGTATTACAGCTTTTTTGATACCCTTATTTTTTGCTTCCAGGAGCATCGGCAGTATTCCCTTTACCCGATTAATATCACCATTTAAAGTAAGTTCACCTGCAAATAAGTATTTACTTTTATTTTTTATATTGATCTGTTTGGAGCAGATAAGGAGACATACTGCTATAGCAAGATCAAAATGAGATCCATATTTCTGTACATCACCAGGAGCAAGATTTACCGTAATTTTTTTCATCGGCCAGTGAAAACCGGAATTTACTACCGCTGAACGTACTCTTTTTGCTGATTCCCGCACTGTTTTTCCAGCTAATCCCACTATACTGAAGCCGGGAAGTCCATTGGAAATATCTATTTCCACCCTAACTATTTCCGCTCTGATTCCACTAATAACTGCAGAATAAAGATCAGCATACATTTATATCAACTCCTCATAAATTATGTCTTTAAGATATTTAAAGAAAGTTATTTTCTTATTTTCAATATTAATTTTTATCAGTATAAGATCAAATGAAAAACTCTGATTATCATGATAATTACTGATAAAATAAAGAGCTGAATTTTTAAGCCTTTTAATTTGATTGTAATGCAGAATTTCTTCAAGAGAAGATTTATAATTTGAACTTCTCGTTTTAACTTCAATAAAACGTATAACATTATTTTCTAAAGCTATTATATCTATTTCTCCAAATTTATTTTTATAATTTCTTTCAATAATTTTAAAATTATTTTTTATTAAATATTGAACTGCAATATCTTCACCCAACCTGCCAATTTTATTATGTAAAGCCATATTAACACCCCTTTTTGTTCCTATATATTATATTTATGTAAATTATTGTAAAATCCTTCTTTTAATTTATTTTATTTTTATGCAGGAAATATAAATTTTATAACGAATAAAATAATAAAAGGAAATATGTTTTCTTTTTAGGTGCTTCTTTTAAAGAAGATAATAGGGAATCAGGTGAAATTCCTGAACGGGTCCGCCACTGTAATCAGCTGACTGTCTTAAATAACCACTCAGCAATGGGGAAGGTAAAGACAGTGAAACTGTAAGTCAGGAAACCTGCCTGAAGAGCAAAACAGCCATCTTCGAGACAAGGTTGGTTGTTGTCTATATCTCTTAGACACCGCCATTACCTGGGCGGTTTTTTTTGTTTATGGTATTTATAGGCACTGTCTTTGATGGCTGTAACCAAAAAACAGGAGGAATAAAAATTATGAAGAAATTAGTTCTAGTTGTGGTTACAGCAGTTTTATTATCACTTTTAGCTGTTATTACGGTAAATGCTGCTGAGGAAGAAGTTATTAATCTAAAAGAGGTTGTTGTTACTGCCAGTAAATATGAAGAAGATATTATGGAGACTGCTGTCAGTATTGAGGTGATTGATGAACAGGAAATTGAAGAATCTGCAGCAAATAATGTTGCAGAACTGCTGCAGAGCACAGGAAGCATACATATTAAAGATAAAGGTGGGGTTGTTGGACAAAAAGATGTCATAATCCGAGGAATGCGCGGCAGACAGATTTTGATACTTATTGATGGACAGCCATATAATAATCCAAATGACGGCAGTCTTCGGCTGGAATCAATTCCGGTTGAATTTATAAAAAAAATTGAGGTATTAAAATCCCCTTCTTCAGCTGTTTATGGAGCAAATGCTATGGGAGGTGTAATTAATATAATTACTAAAGATGCGGATGATTTTAAAAAAACAAATCTAAAATTAGAAGCCGGCTCTTTTGATACACAAAAATACAGTATATCTCACAGCTTTTCCGGTGATAACAGCAGTTTAACTTTAATTTATGACAAATTACTATCAGATGGTCATAGAGATAACAGTTCTTTAGATAGAGAAGATTTATTTTTGAAATATAATTATAATATAAGTAATTATAGTGATATTACACTTTCATTCAAAAATAATGATAGTGAAACTGATTATCCTGGCCAGGATGCTGATTATTTACCAGAAGGATTTTTAGCAGCATCAAGTGGATCCCGTGAAGATAATGACCAAAATGTAAATTTAACTTTCAATCAAAAGTTGGAAAATAAAGATAGAAAAATATCAATTTATAATAATGATAGAGAATTAACAGACCTCAGCTGGGATACAGTAACTGATATTTCTAAAAAAGGAATTTCAATTAACGAAACTTATTATTTAAAAAACCACACTTTAAGCTGTGGGCTGGATTTAACAGAAAACAAAGTAAAAAAAGATGCTAAATCTAGTGACTATGAAGAGAAAAATAACAATAAAGCTATTTTCATACAGGATAAAATGTATTATAAAGACAAGACTATATTTAATATAGGCGGCCGCTATGATGATCATGAAGTATATGGTTCAGAATTTAGTCCCAGACTGGGGATTGTTTATAAAATTTCTGATCAGCTTAGTTTTAATGCAAATGCTGCTGAATCGTTTAGAGCTCCCACATTTGTAGATCTTTATTATCCAGGTTTTTCCAATCCAGATTTAGAACCTGAAAAAGCAGAATCACTTGATATTGGATTTAAACATCAAACTCAAAAATCCAAAAAAGAGCTAACATTTTTCAATAGAAATGTAGAAAAAATGATTTTACTGGATGGTTCCTATATACCGCAAAATATTGATTCAGATGTTGAAATGAATGGATTTGAAATTCTTTATTCAAGAAAAATAAATGATAAATTTGATTTTGATGTTAATTATACTTATTTAGATACCAAAGAAGAAAATTCCAGTGAACAGATTGGGGATATGCCCTATCATACTTTAAATATGGATATGACATATCAGATGAGCAGTATTAAATTTATCCTTAATAATCGCTATACAGGTGAAAGAACAGATTACAATTCTAAAGAAGATATGCCATCACATTTTGTTTCAGATTTAAAAATAATAAAAAATATCAATGAAGATAATAAACTTTCACTTTCAATTAATAATATTTTTGATGAAGAATATGAAGTTGTTGATGGTTATCCTATGCCTGAAAGAAACTATATGCTTACTTTAAGCACCAAGTTTTAAATAAAAACTATTTAATTGAAAGTTAAACAAAAGAAGAGGTGATGAATGATGAACAAATATAATAAATTAGCAAAAATATTAAGCTTGATTCTGTCATTATCTCTTCTTGTTTTTTTAGAGCTTTCGCCTTTTGAAATCCTGGCAGGAAATAAGCCTGTCAAAGATAAAAAAGAAGTTGAAATTAATATAGAATTTCAGATTAAAAAAAGTGAGCGTTCATTAGAATCTTCATTAGATGGCAAAAAGAACAGTGAACAGAATAAAATTGAAAACAACAATCTAATTGGAGAAAAAAAATCATTAAAAAATGATATAGTAGAGAGTTTACTAACTGAAGAAAATAATATCGAAGATAAAAAAACAGCTTTAGAAAATAATAGCCAACATGTAGTTGAAAAAAAAACTGCAGATAAGAAAGATAAAGTGTTAAATAAGAAAACAGAGGAAAATAAAGAAAAAAACAAAGAAAAAAATATCGATACACAAAAACCTGAACCAGCCGATAAACCAGCCTGGCTTAATGAGTTAGAAAAAGAAAAAAATAATAATGACAAAAATGCAGAGGATAAAACTGATATCAATAAAGAAAATGAAAAATTTGATTTAGATAAATTTATTTCAGATTTAAAAAAAGAGGAAGTTTCTGAAAAAAATAATAAAAAATCCAAAACAGCTGCTGAAAATAACAGCAGTATGGACAATAAAAAAAAGTCATTAGAAAAAAGCAATAATGGAGAACAGAAAATAAAACCCAAAAATAATAGCCATATTAATAAACAAAAAAATAGTAAATATATTCAGGCTAAAGATAACAGTAATAAGAATACCAGCTCAAATAAAGTCTATGATTTAACTGGTGAAAATAACAAAAATATTGAAAAACCTGTGATTGCCGGATACAGCCGACCAAACTATCCCGAAAATCTCCGCAGAAGAAACATAGAAGGTACGGTACTTCTGCAGTTAATAATTGATAAAAATGGCAGCACAAAAAATATAGAAATCTATGAGAGTTCTGGTTATGAAAGTTTTGATAAGGCAGCATTAAAATCTGTTTCTAGCTGGGATTTTAAACCTGCTGTATTGAATGGGGAAAAAATAAGTGTTAAAATTATTTTACCATTAAAATTTGAACTCACAGATTAATTGGGAGGAATATTTATGATTTCAGAATTTATTGCAAAAGCCGGGCCAGTTTCATATCCATTACTGATCTCAGCTTTTTTAACAATATTTATATTAATAGAAAGAACTATAATTTTCTTGATCAACTACAAAAGAATTGACAAAGAAAAATATCTCAAACATATAAAAAATTATGCAGCTGGTAAATATAAAAATGACAACATTATTAACAAAAAAAGTGGCTCAGCTTCAAAAATATATAATTCTGTTTTCCAAAAATCCCCTCATAATAGAAAAGAATTTAATCTACTGATGGATAGTGCAGAACTTGACTATCTGCCTCTATTAGAAAGGGGACTGGGGCTTCTAAATTTTATTGGTCAGGCTTCACCAACTTTAGGTCTGTTAGGTACTGTAACAGGAATGATAAAAACTTTTCAGGTTTTAGGACTGGGAGGCAGTCCTGAACAGATGGCTGTTGGTATATCGGAAGCACTGCTGACCACTGCAGCAGGATTACTTATTTCTTTACCTGCAGTTGGTGGATACCATTTTTTTTATGGAAAGCTCGAAAAAATGATTACCCAGCTGGAAAATTTGCGGATAGAAACAGAAATTATGCTTTTTAATGGAAATACTGAGGGTGATAAAAAAGATGAAGTATAAACCATCTAAAAAGAGAAGTGGAAGCAATCTTGCTCCAATGATAGATATAGTTTTTCTGTTATTAATTTTTTTTCTTGTCTCTTCAACTCTGCAGGGAGAAGAAGCAGTATACAATATCAATCTGCCGGACAGTAATATTGGTGAACAGCAGGAACAGCAGATAATTAAATTATTTTTAACGGCAGATAATAAAATTATTTTTCAGAATAAAGAATTTACCGGTGAAGAATTAGAAAATTTTTTAAGAAATTCAATTCAAGTAAATAAAGAAAAAACAGTAAAAATATATGCTGATAAAAAAACTGACTTTCAATATATAGTTTCTCTGATTGAAAATTTAAAAGAAAGCGATTTTAATAAAATAAGTTTTACTGTTAGAGAAAAAAGATGAGGAGATATCCTCATCTTTTTGTCGATAAATCGGTATATAATAACAGTATATTTAGTTCTATTAGCTTTTAAAAAGGAGTTTCCCATTTTTAAATTATGTTGTAAAAAAGAGATTTCATCATGAATAAAATTTTAAAAACTGTTTTTTGCTAATTTCTAAAATTTAAAATATATTATTTATTTTAATATCAATAAAGGAATTAAAACAATTTTTAAGAATTATATAATAAGAGAGAATAAGATATGATTTGTAGTAGGAGGCAGATATGGAATATTTGATGCTGGAAAATTTACATGATTTACAGTACTGGTTAATGCTTAATCATAAAAGTCACAAATTAATATATGTTATAGGACTGCTGATGTTGTTTGCTTATATAATACGTACTATTACTGAAAATTTTAGAATTCCAAGTGTAGTTGGGTATATAGTTTTGGGAACAGTCTGCAGTATTAGTGTTGTAAAACAGCTTCCTTTTTTGTCAAAGGAATTTGTTGCCTGGTATGATTATCTATTAAATACCTTTAATTTTATAACTGTTCTTGCTGTTTCATTTATTTCTTTTTCAATAGGTACTTCACTTTCCTTTAAGGTTCTTAGGCGTCTGGAATTAGAATTTACTGCAATTGTACTTTTAGAATTAATTGGAGCCTTTGTCCTAGTTTCTGGAGCTATGCTGGCTATTGGGCAGCCGCTTTTTGTAGCTATTTTACTTGGAACAATTGCAACAGCAACTGCACCAGCAGCTACAGTAATGGTTCTGAGAGATTTCAGTCTGCAGGGAGAATTATCAGCAACACTGATGGTTGTATTAGCACTTGATGAAGCACTTGCTTTAATTATATTTACATTTATGGAACCTTTTGCACTTACAACAGCAACTCCTGGAGAAAAAATAGGTTTTATTAGTATATTTATTTTACCATTATTTAAAATATTGAGTGCTATAATTATAGGAATCATAATAGGATATATTTCACAAAGAATGATGGCAAATTGTGCTTCAGAAAGCAGAAAAGTTCTGCTGATACTGGCAACTATTTTTGGTTCATCAGCTCTGGCAGTGTTCTTACATATTTCACCACTCATAACAAATATATCAGTGGGATTTGCATACCGAAATTTTGCAGTAAAAAGACTGGAAATATCAGAAAAAATTGATATACTTACTGTACCGTTATTTGCTGCTTTCTTTATTTTAGCAGGTACAAAAATACAGATAAGCAATTTACTCAACTTGAAATTCTTAATCATTGCTGTAATCTATACAGCAGCAAGAATCACAGGAAAACTAGGAGGCTCATATCTTGGAGCTAAAGTTTCATCTGCACCGCCTGAAGTGCAGAAGTATTTAGGATTTGGTCTGCTTCCTCAAATTGGTGTTGCCATTGACCTGGCATTTATTATACAGAGAGATTTTATTCATCTTCCTGGAGAGGCTTCTCAGGTTTCAATGCTTATTTTGAATATAATTCTATTCACTTCCTTTATAACTGAAATCATTGGCCCACTTACAACCGAATATGGATTAATTAAAGCAGGGGAAATTAAGAAGGTAAAGGCAAAATTTTAGAATAATAAAAACAGGAGGAATTTCAAATGAACAGAGGAACAGGTATGTTTTTAGTTTTTATTGCTTTGATACTATTGACTGCAGTAATTGTAAATGGATTATATTTTGATAATAGTGTATTTACCAGATCAAAAACTGATGAAATCAGTGATGCTGCCCTCAAAGAAAAGGCAGAATCTGTAGTAGTTAATTTAAATATCCGTGCAGAAAAAGATTTTGAGCCGGAAGCTGTAGAAGTTAAACTAGGAGTTGAGAGTAGAGATGTTAATTTGCAGTCTGCAGTTAGTGATAATAATGAAAAAATGACTTCATTATTGGAAATGCTGGAAAAAGAAACCCTTACAGAAATAGAAACAGAAGATTACAGAGTTTATCCAGTGAATAACTACAGTAATGATAATATAGAAAGAGAATATCAGGTTATAAATAGAATTTCTTTTAAAAGTGAAAATTTAGAAGAACTGCCTCTTATTTTAGGAAAAGCTCTTAATCAAGGAGCAAATAACTTATCTCAGATAAACTATCAGCTTAAAAATGAAGAGAGTGCTGTAAATGAAGTAACAGCACTGGCATTGGATAAACTGAATCAAAAAGCGGTATTTTTAAGAGATAAACTGGGTAAAAAGGAATATCAGATTAAAACTATCAATCTGGGAGGTCAGAATGTATACAGAGCAGAAAAGACATTAAATATGGACAGTACTTCCAGAGATGAAGCTGTTCCAGTACCAGTCAAAGGAGAGAAAGTAAAAATATCTGTCAGTCTTTCTGCAGAAATTTTGCTGAGATGATTTCTAGCAACAGATTTATTTTAATGATTAACATGTTAAAAAAATAAAAATATATTAAAATCACTTATGGAGAAGGAATTTAGCTGCCTTCTCCATATCATTTTTAGAAGCAACTAAAAAAACCTGATTACCTGAATATATCTGTTTACTGCCGCGGGGTACTATAAATTTATCTTCTTTTTTATCAAAAATTCCTGCGATAACACAGTTAACCGGGAAGTTTTTTTGACTTACAATATCCGAAATCTGCATTCCAGAAATTTGGGAATTGTCGGGTATTGTTAAAATAGAGACTTCTGCTTTACCTTCACCAAGAGAAGCAACTTTGCGTACATCTGGCTTTTCTATATCTAAAATAAATTTTTCTACGATTAATTCCATGGTTGCTGCAATATTCGTTGCTCCTGCCATCTGATAGGCATTTTCATATTCCGGCTCACGCATTCTCACCATTATTTTATCTACACCAAAATTTTTTGCCAGCAGGCTGAAGGAAAGATTATCAGCATCATCACGCATTACTCCAATTGCTATATCACATTTTTGAATTCCTGCTTCTTTAAGTACATCAATTCTGGTAGCATTTCCAAGTACAGAAACAGCCCCATATCTGCTGTAAATTTTTTCTGCAACACTTTGTTCTTTTTCAATCACAATAACATCATGTTTTTTTACAAGATTTTTAGTTAAATTACTTCCAGCAATTCCTCCACCAGCAATTATAATATACAATATAAACTCCTCCTTTATGCTTTCCAGGCTTTTCTAGAAAGCAATATTATTATAGGGAATATTTCAAGTCTTCCAGCCAGCATTCCAATTATATATGTAAACTTAATTACAGGAGACAGAGAGGCCATTTTGGGAACAGAAAAGAAAAACGGACCTATATTACCTACAGCAGAAAACATACCCGAATAAGCCTGCCAGCCGTTTAAATCAGAGAAAATAGAAGTTATAAGACCTCCAATTAAAATAAAAATCAACCAGATCAAAAATATACCTGACACCTTATTAATTTCTTTACTGCTGATAATTTTTTTATCTATTGTTACAGGTAAAACTGCCCGTTCTGGTAAATATATTTTTTTAACCTCTCCTTTAAACAGTCTGGATAATATATTAATTCTCATAATTTTAAATCCACCTGCGGTTGATCCAACACAGCCTCCAATAAGCATAAATACAAGAAAAATTTGTCTGGAAGCTGCCGGGAAAAATTCCGAATTAATATTTTGAGTACCAAATCCTGTTGTTGTAATAATGGAAACAACCTGAAATAAAACCTTTCTAAATATTTCTTCTGCTGAAATTTCTGCAGCAGTATTTAATATTATTATTAATCCTGTTATAATAGATGTTGAATAAAAAATAATTTTAACAAAAGTTTTAAATTCTGTATTATTTATGACTTCTCTATAATTTCCTGTAAAAAGTCGAAAATGCAGTAAAAAGTTTACTCCACCTAAAAACATAAAGATTATAATGACATATTCTATTAAAATATAGTTTTGAAAACCTAATTGTGCAAAACTACCAATACTTTCATTATAAGCTGAAAAACCACCTGTAGATAGAGAGGTAAAGCTGTGTGTAAGTGCATCAAATGCACTCAGTCCAAGGGCCATTAGTATAAGAGTTTCTAAAAAAATAAATCCAAGATAAATAGACCAGAGTATTTTTACAGTTTTAAAAATATTAGGTACCGGTCTGGATACATTGATTTTGTGGCTTTCAGCACTAAACAGCTGCCAAATCTGTCCCTTAGATCTGGTTGATATAAGAAGAAAAAAGGTTAGAATACCCAACCCACCCAAAAGCTGCATTAGACTTCTCCAGAATAAAATTGATTTCGGCATTGTATCCAAATTAACAAAAACCGTTATACCAGTTGTTGTAAAACCACTGACTGCTTCAAAAAAAGCATCGATAAATGATTTGTTAAGGGCAATAATAAAAGGAATAGAACCAAGTAAAGATACAATAATCCAGCCCAAAGAGCATAGGAGCATTGCAGTTGTAAGGTCTATATATATTTTATCTTTATTAGTAGGAAGACGCATTAAAATTGAAGCAAAAAAAGAAATTAATGATGTATAATAAAATGATCGATAGATTTGATTTCCTTCATTAAGATAAAAAGATAAGATGAGGGGAATTATAATTATTATTCCTAAGATCAGACTCAGAGAACTTAAATAATAAAATATGGTATTGTATTTTTTATATCTGTACATATGGCACCACCTGTAAGTGATATATTTAAATTTCTAATATAATTATTCTAGAATAATTGTTTAGTTCCTTTAAGATTTTGGCAGGTGCAGGCAGGGAATAGAGATTAAATTTATTTAGTGAATATATAATTTTACAGAAATACCGATTGAAAATATATGATTAATTGAATACTGAAAGGAGATAACTTTTTATGAAAAGAAACATTTATTTAAAAAAGAGTGAAACAAAAAAATCGCTGCAGAAATGGCTTGCGAAATTTAAAAATTATAAATTAGATACAGAAAAAATACGAGTTACAGAAGCTGACGGAAGGGTTCTTTCTCAGGCAGTATATGCAGAAAGATCAGCTCCAAATTTTTATGCTTCTGCAATGGATGGAATTGCTGTTAATGCAGCTGATAGTTATGGAGCTGATGAAAGAAACCCTGTTACTTTAAAGAAAGATGATTTCACCTGGGTAGATACTGGAGATCCTGTACCGGATAAGTTTAATGCAGTGATAAAAATAGAAGAAATAAATAAAATTGATTCTGAAACTGTAATAATAGAAAAATCTATTTCTCCCTGGCAGAATATTCGTATGGTAGGTGAAAGTGTTATAAAAGATACGTTAATATCTCCGGTTAATACACAACTTAAATTTTATCATATAGGTGCATTTTTAGAAGCAGGAGTCGCAAAAATAAATGTTTATAAAAAATTAAAAATTGGAATTATTCCTACAGGTAGTGAGCTTGTAGATGCCGAACAAACTCCTCAGGTAGGACAGCTTGTCGATTTTAATTCTCAGATGATTAAAGTTATGGCCGAAAAATGGGGAGCAGATGTCAAGATTTCTGATATTATACCTGACAGAGAAGATAAGTTGAATAAAATTTTTGATGAGTATAATGAAAAATACGATCTAACTGTTATATTATCTGGTTCATCAGCAGGAAGTGAAGATTTCAGCAGAAAAGTTATAGAAAATAAAGGTGAAATATTAACTCATGGAATAGATATGATGCCGGGAAAACCACTTATTTTAGCTTCAGTTAATAAAAAACCTGTAATTGGACTACCGGGATACCCACTTTCAGCAATCTTTACATTCTATTATTTTGGCCAGAGCATAATAAAATATATTTGTACAAAAGAAAAAATTAATATAAAATTTAAAAACAGTATCACCCGTCGAAAAATTTCGTCTTCTGTTGGTAATAATGAATTAAAAAGAGTTCTGCTTCGTTATGAAGGAAATGACTTAATATCAATCCCCGGCAAAAGTGGTGCAGCTGCAATGGATTCTCTTATAAAATCTGATGGAATTGCCCTGATAAAAAGTAGTAAAGAAGGTATAGAAGCTGGAGGAAATCTTCCGGTGATACTTCTTAAATCAGAAGCGCAAATTAAAAACAGCCTTCTATTAGCTGGAAGTCATGACCTCACCCTGGATATTATAAAAAATGAATTTTCTTCAGGACACAGTGGTCTTGATTTTAAATATATTACATCAGGCAGTATGGGAGGATTAACTTCTCTAAAAAGAAGAGAAGCAGAAATTGCAGGGGCACATCTTCTGGATACAGAAACAGGGAGTTATAATGAAAGTTTTGTTAAAAAACTATTTAATAATGAAGAAATGGTAATAGTAAACCTTGTAAAAAGAGAACAGGGCTTAATGGTAGTAAAGGGTAATCCTAATAAAATTTCTGAACTGGAAGATATAATCAAAAAAGATCTCAATTATATCAACCGGCAGAAGGGTGCAGGAACAAGAGTTCTTCTCGATTATATTCTTGAACAAAAAAATATTAATAAAGAGAATCTTAATGGTTACAAAAGAGAAGTCTATACACATATAGCTGCGGCAGCAGCTGTAGCAAGTGGAGGTGCTGATGCTGCACTGGGAATTAAAGCAGCAGCCGATATTATGGGGTTAGATTTTATTCCAGTTAAAGAAGAAAGATATGATTTTGTTTTTCGTAAAAATAAAATAAATGATATAAAAATAGAAAAACTGCTGAATTTGATTAATTCTGATAAGTTTAAAAATAAAATATTAAAAATGGATGGATATAAAACAGATATAACTGGAGAAATAAAATATTTGTAAAAATAACTTGCATATGGAAATTATTACCTTTATAATGGTGTTAAAACATCAGTGGAGGGAATACTTGTGCATATTGATCAATCATTTTACCTGGTTATATTAAATGGGATCAGCGGATTTGGCCCCAAAACAATTAATTCGATTCTCAAACAAAATATTAAACTCCAGTATCTCTGGGAGATGGACAGCAGAGAACTGGAGCACACTGGTATAAAGGGAAGAAAAAAAAGAAAGCTTATTGAAACCAGAAAAAAACTGGACATAAATAAGATTTACAGAAGTTTTAAAAATAGAGAGTTTAACTATGTTACTATTATAGACGATAATTATCCACAGAAACTGCATCAAATTTATGACCCACCTCCTGTATTATTTTATAAAGGGAAAAATTTATTTGACCTTCCTTCTGCAGCAGTTGTGGGGTCGAGAAATTCAACAATATACGGCAGAAAAGTAACTTATAATATTGCCAGGAAACTGGCAGATAAAAATATTAATATTATTAGTGGAATGGCTAAAGGGATCGATTCGACTGCACACAGAGGTGCTTTAAAATCTGACTTTAAGAAAACAACTGCTGTTATGGGTGCTGGATTTGAATATATTTATCCTTCAGAAAATAAGATGCTGGCCCAGAAAATTAAACAAAACGGTATGCTTGTCAGTGAATTTAACCCAAATATTAGTCCTACTCCAGGTAACTTTCCCCGAAGAAATAGAATTATTAGCGGTCTGGCAGATATTGTGCTGGTTATGGAGGCAGGAGAAAAGAGCGGCTCACTAATTACAGTAAATTTTGCCTTAGAGCAGGGAAAGGATGTAATGGCTTTACCTGGGAATATTGATAGACCTACAAGCAGAGGTACTAATAAATTAATTAAGGATGGTGCTGCTGTTATCACATCAGTACAGGATGTGCTTGACCATTTAAATTTATATATACAAAAATATGATAAAAAGAAAGAAAACAGCAGAGATAAAAAGGACGATATTTATCCGGATTTAAATTATAATGAGAAAAAACTTCTACAGATTTTTCAGCATGAAGTAGAAATTAACTACAATCAAATTAAAAGTATAAGTGGTTTTGACAGTGATATACTGGATCGAACACTGGTAAGTTTGGAATTTAAGAATCTAATAATTCATAAAAAAGGAAAAAAATATATATATAAGGGTTTACAAAATCTATTAAAACCAATATAATATAATACTAGTTATAGATTTTAATTTAAAGAGGGAGGAAGAACAGCAGGTAATATTACCTGTAATAAAATGGATAAAAACTTAATTGAAATTATAAGCTTTTTAATTAAAAAAATACTGGATGATGAAGATATTTTTTTTAATCAAGATGAAATCATTGAAGAATTACAGTATCTTGGTTATGATATGGAAGATATAGATGAAGCATTTTCTTTTATTTTTGATAATTCTATACTTTTTGATGATAGTGATTTTTATTTTGACAGCAGTATGCAGAGTGGTTATAATAGAGTTTTTACAGAAACAGAAAAAATGTATTTTAACAGTATAGCTAAAGGGATTATTTTTAAATTAAACAATCTTAAGATTCTGTCCCCGGATGAATTAGAAATGCTGATTACAAAAATGATGCAGTCAGCAGTTTTTGAGTTCTTAGAAACAGATAGAATCTGGCAGTTAATAAATGAAGTTGTAGAAGAACCAGAAAAGTTAATTTATATTGCAGACAATATAAGTGAATTTAAAGATGGGAAACTTAACTATCAAATAGTAAACTAATGTTTACTGGAGGTATGTACTTTAATGGCAAATAAAAAAAATAAAAATCTTGTAATAGTTGAATCACCGGCAAAAGCAAAAACAATATCCAAATTTTTGGGGGAAAATTATAATGTTGAAGCCTCAATGGGTCATGTTATAGATTTACCAAAAAGTAAAATTGGGATAGATATTGAAAATGATTTTGAACCAAATTATATTACTATCCGTGGAAAAGGTAAAATATTAAATAAATTAAGAAAAAAATCAAAAAAAAGCAGTGAAGTTTTTCTTGCAACTGACCCTGACAGAGAGGGAGAAGCAATTTCATGGCATTTATCAAGAGCACTTAAACTTGATGATACAGATAATATTAGAATTGAATTTAATGAAATTACAAAATCAGCAATTAAGAAAGCTATTAAAAATCCCCGCACAATTGATTATAATCTGGTAGATGCACAGCAAGCTAGAAGACTTCTTGATAGACTGGTTGGCTATAGTTTAAGCCCTCTTTTATGGAAAAAAGTGCGCAGGGGCTTAAGTGCCGGCAGAGTACAGTCGGTTGCTGTAAAGATAATATGTCAGCGTGAAAAAGAAATTAGAAATTTTGAAGAAGAAGAATACTGGACTTTAAAAGTAAAACTAAAAAATGGAAAAGATAAAATAACTGCAGACCTTTACAGAATAAATAATAAAAAATTTAATATTAATAATAAAGAAGATATGGATGAAATAATTTCAGATATAAAAGATAAAAATTTTGAAATTATTAAAGTTAAAGAACGCAAAAGAAGAAGGAATGCAAAGTCTCCTTTCACAACAAGTACAATGCAGCAGAATGCAGCAAACAGACTTGGTTTTACTGCTAAAAAGACAATGTTTTTAGCTCAGCAGCTGTATGAAGGAATAGATGTTGGCAGTGAAGGTACAGTTGGTTTAATCAGTTATATCAGAACTGACAGCACCAGAATATCTGCCGAAGCCAGGAATAGTGCTGTTGATTTTATAAAAGAAAAATTTGGCAGTAAATTTTTGCGAAAATCCTCTGCAAAGAAAAATAATAAAAACGCACAAGATGCACATGAGGCAATTAGACCGACAGATGTAAATAGAACCCCTGAAAAGATGAAAAAATATTTAAATAATGATCAGTTTAAACTATATGAACTTATCTGGAATCGCTTTACAGGAAGTCAAATGAGTGCTGCAATTTATGAGACAGTTTCTGCTGTTTTAAAAAGTGGAGATAAATATAAATTTAGAGTTAGTGGATCAAGACTTCTTTTCCCTGGTCATCTTATTTTAACAGGGAAATCTACAGAAGACGTAATTGATTTACCTGAATTAAAAGAAGGAGATAAATATAGAGCAGAAGAATATATCCCAGAACAGCACTTTACCAGTCCACCACCACGATATTCTGAAGCGAGTCTGGTAAAAACTCTGGAAGAAGAAGGTATTGGCCGTCCAAGTACTTATGCGCCAACACTTTCTACAATAGTTTCACGGAATTATGTTGAAAAAAAGGGTAAATATCTGCATCCAACAGAACTTGGAGAAACAGTGACAGAACTGCTGTCTGAATATTTTCCAGATGTTACTGATATAGAGTTTACTGCTGAACTGGAAAAGAGACTTGATGAAATAGAAAATGGAAATAAAGAATGGAAAAAGGTATTAAAAGATTTTTATGAACCGTTTTATAAAAGATTAGAATATGCACGAGAAAATATGGAAAAAATAGAAATTGTAGAAGAAATAGATGAAATCTGTGATGTCTGCGGCAGACCGATGGTTGTAAAATATGGACGCTATGGTAAATTTTTGGCCTGCTCGGGATATCCAGAATGTAAAAACACTAAACCTTTTGTAGTTAAAACAGGAGTCAGCTGCCCTGACTGTAAAGATGGTGAAATAATTGAACGAAAAACTAAAAAAGGGAAAACCTTTTTTGGATGCAGCAATTATCCTGACTGTAATTTTCTGACCTGGAATAAACCTGTTAAAAAACCCTGTCCTGAATGCGGCAGTTTAATGGTAGAAAAAAGGTCAAAATCAAAAGGTGAATATTATAAATGTACTAATAAGGAATGTGGTCATGAGGAAAAAGCAGAAGAATAATAAATTTCATTCACAAATAATCCATATCATATGATTTTCTGGTATTATATGATATTTTTTGGTTTGTTTAAAGTTGTGAATATTATCTCGTAAACTTGACTTTTATAATCAATCCATGTTAATATTAAAAAAATAGATTAAAACTATTTTGAATCATATGACAATTTAAAAATAAGTTTTATAAGAAGTATAAGAAAAGGAGGTTCTAAATTGTCGGTAACAGATTTTAAAGCAACAACTATAGTTGCTATTAGGCACAAAAACTGTACTGCTCTGGCAGGTGATGGTCAGGTAACACTCGGCAATACAGTTATGAAAGGAACAGCTAAAAAAGTAAGGCGCTTATATAATGATAAAGTTTTAGCTGGTTTTGCCGGCACATCTGCTGATGCTTTTACTCTGTTTGAAAAGTTTGAGGGAAAGCTGGAAGAATATCATGGTAATCTGCAGAGAGCAGCAGTGGAACTGGCTAAAGAATGGAGAACCGATAAATTTTTAAGAAAACTTGAAGCTTTGCTAATAGTTGCAAATCTGGATGAAATTTTGATTATTTCCGGAAATGGGGATGTTATAGAACCAGATGGAAAGATATCTGCAATTGGTTCTGGTGGTCCTTATGCTAGAGCTGCAGCATCTGCTCTTTTAAACCATGCTGATAATTTAAATGCCGGAGATATTGCCAGAGAAGCACTGCACATAGCGGCTTCTATTTGTATTTATACCAACAATAATATAACTCTGGAACTTTTGACCGGAGGTGAAGAAAAGAATAATAATGATAAATAAAGAATATACCCCAAAAGAAATAGTTAAGGAACTCGATAAATTTATTATTGGGCAGGATGAAGCAAAAAAATCAGTTGCAATTGCTCTTCGCAATAGATATCGGCGCAAACTGGTAGCAGATGATCTAAGAGATGAAATTATTCCCAAAAATATTCTTATGATTGGACCAACTGGAGTTGGAAAAACTGAGATAGCACGTAGATTAGCTAAAATAGCCAGTGCTCCTTTTATTAAAATTGAAGTAACAAAATTTACTGAGGTTGGTTATATTGGTCGTGATGTTGAATCTATCATCAGAGATATTACAGAATTTGCTATTAGGATGGTAAAGGAAGAAAAAATGAAAGAAGTAGAAGCAGAAGCTGAACAGCTTGCTTTAGAACGAATTGTAGATAAAATACTGCCTGGAAGTAAAAAGAAAAAAAAGGAACCGTTTTCCTTTTTAATGGATGAAAAAGATTATTCAGATAATACTTCTTCCTCAGATGATGCGGAAATTGATAATAGAATAGAAAAGCGAAGAGAAAGAATGCTGAAAAACCTTAAAGATGGAAAACTTGATGATAAAAAAATAGAAATTGAAATTGAGGCAAGTTCTCCCCAAATGTTAGAAATTTTTTCTGGTTCTGGTGTTGAAGAAATGGGAGTGAACTTTCAAGATATGCTGGGGAATATTTTTCCAGGACAAAAAAAACAGAAAAGAGTATCTATTGCAGAAGCTAAAGATATTTTGAAAGAATATGAGGCTCAAAAACTTATCGACATGGAACAGGTTAAAACTGAAGCTATAAATAAAGTAGAAAATGATGGAATCGTTTTTTTAGATGAAATAGACAAGATTGCTGGTAGAGAATCCGGCTCAGGCCCTGAAGTCTCGCGCGAAGGTGTTCAGCGGGATATACTTCCTATTGTGGAAGGTTCTACAGTAGTTACAAAACATGGTTCAGTAAAAACAGATCATATTCTATTTATTGCTGCTGGTGCATTTCATGTTTCCAGCCCTTCGGATTTAATTCCTGAACTACAGGGAAGATTTCCAATTAGAGTAAATTTAAATAGTTTAAGCAGGGAAAATTTCAAAGATATATTATTAATTCCCAAAAATTCTCTTATTAAACAGTATATTGCACTTCTGGAAACAGAAGGAATAAAAATTAATTTTACAGAAAAAGCAGTAGAAAGAATTGCAGCTTTTGCCTTTGATGTAAATGAAGAGACAGAAAATATTGGTGCACGCAGACTGCAGACAATTATGGAAAAGCTGTTAGAAGATTTATCTTTTGCAGCACCTGATATGGATAAATCAAATTTTGAAATTGATGTTGACTATGTTAATGAGAAATTAAAGGATGTTGTGCAAAATAAAGATTTAAGCAGATATATCCTGTAATAAAAATTAGAAATGGAGGTAATTTAAATGGATAATTTATTAGAAAAAAGCCGAAAAATAAATCGACTACTGCAGAGAACCGGAGGAAAGTCTGTAGATTTTAATGATATGGCATATGTTTTAAAAGAAGCTATAAGCTGTAATGTTTATGTAACAAGTAGAAAGGGAAAAATTTTAGGATACAGTCTTCTAGATGATTTTGAATGTGATATTATGGAAAATGAAGTAATAGATAAAGGTGAATTTCCGGAAGATTATAACAAAGGCCTGCTGAGAATTCGGGAAACAAGGTCTAACATAGAGCAAAAAAAAGGAAAGTGTGTTTTTGCAAAAAATGAAGACTGCCTATTTGAAAATAAATTAACTACAATTGTTCCTGTTATTGGAGGCGGTGACCGTTTGGGTACACTTGTTCTGGCCAGATATGGTAATAAATTTAACGATCATGATCTTGTGCTTGCAGAATATGGTGCTTCTGTGGTTAGTATGGAAATTATACGTTCAAGAAGTGAAAAAATAGAAAAAGAAGCCCGAAAAAAAGCTGCTGTACAGATTGCTATTGATACACTTTCTTACTCAGAATTAGAAGCTATTGAACATATTTTTGATGAGTTAGATGGTATGGAAGGACTTTTAGTTGCTAGTAAGGTTGCTGATAGAGTTGGTATAACAAGGTCAGTTATAGTAAATGCATTGAGAAAATTTGAAAGTGCTGGAGTTATTGAATCCCGTTCTTTAGGTATGAAGGGAACTTATATTAAAGTTCTCAATGATTATCTGCTGGAAGAACTAGATAAGCTAAAAGCATAAGCTGAAATGTCCTTCAATTTTGGAGGACATTTATTTTTTATAAATTTTGTTGATTATTCTTTAAAACTATGGTATACTTTTTTGTGGCAAAATACACACGGCAGTTGATCTAAACACTGGTGCTGTATAAAAATATAGTTGTGTTTGGAGTTGATACTGTCGGAGGACAAACCAGGAAAGGAGGTGCAGGAGTTATGTCAGTTGTAAACATGAAACAACTCCTAGAATCGGGTGTTCATTTCGGACATCAGACCAAAAGATGGAATCCCAAAATGGAGCAATATATTTTCACAGAAAGAAATGGCATTTATATTATTGACCTTCAGCAGACCGTTAAATTAATTGATAAAGCTTATAATTTTGTTAAGGAAGAGGCTGCTAAAGGAAAAACCGTTTTATTTGTAGGTACAAAGCGTCAGGCGCAGGAAACTATAAGAACTGAAGCAGAAAAATGTGGAATGCCTTATGTAAATCAGCGCTGGCTTGGTGGTATGTTAACAAACTACCAGACAATCAAAAAGCGTATTGATAGATTAGAAGAGCTTGAACAGATGGAAGAAGAGGGAGTATTTGAAGTACTGCCCAAAAAGGAAGTAATTGAACTTAATAAAGAACATGATAAACTCGAAAAATTCCTTGGCGGTATTCGTAATATGAATGGTCTTCCGGATGTAATCTTTATAACAGATGCAAGAAAGGAAGATATAGCAGTTGCTGAAGCAAGGAAACTTAATATCCCAATAGTTTCTATTTTAGATACAAACTGTGATCCAGATCTGATAGATTATGTCATTCCTGGTAATGATGATGCTATTAGAGCTGTTAAGTTAATTACCAGTGTTATTTCTGATGCAGTGCTTGCTGGTAAACAGGGGCAGCAAACTGCTGATGAAGAAGAAATGGAAGATAAAGTAGAATCTAATGAATAATAGGATTTATATAAAGCGCTGGTAAGGTTTTTGCTTTGCCGCGCTTTTTTTATACTAAAAAGGAGGTTATTTTGATGGGTGTAAGTATGAAAGATATCAAGGAACTGCGTTCCCGCACCGGTGCTGGAGTTTTAGACTGTAAAAAAGCACTAAATAAAAAGAATGGAAATATTGATTCTGCAGTTGAATACTTGAGAGAAAAGGGAATGGCTGATGCTGCTAAAAAATCCGGTAGGATTGCTGCAGAAGGTCTTGTAAATCTTAAAATTACTGAAGATAGGAAAAATGGGATTATTGTTGAAATTAATAGTGAAACAGACTTTGTGGCTAAAAATGAAAGATTTCAGGGTTTGGTAGATAAAATTTCCGAACATATTCTGCAGAGTGAGTCAGATAATGTAGAAACATTATTAGAAGAAAAATGGCATCTTGATAATAATAAAACAGTTAATGACATTATAAAGGAAGCTATTGCAAATATCGGAGAAAATATTAATCTAAGAAGATTTAAAAGATTTGAAAGTGATGGTTTTCTTTACGGCTATATTCACCTTGGTGGTAAAATAGGTGTTATGGTAGATTTTGATGGTGAATTTTCTGAAGAAAAAGAACAAACTGCAAAAGATATTGCAATGCATATTGCAGCACTAAAGCCAGAATACTTAAGCCGGGAAGATGTAAGCCAGCGTGATATTGAAAAAGAAAAGAAAATTTATAAAGAACAGATGCTGAATGAAGGCAAACCAGAAAATATAATAGAAAAGATCGTTGAAGGTAAAATGAATAAATATTATACCCAGGTCTGTCTATTAGAACAGCCATTTGTAAGAGATGACGAAAAAAGTGTTGCAGATGTTTTAGCTGAAAAAGATATGTCTGTTAATGAGTTTGTGCGCTTTGAAATTGGTGAAGGTATAGAGAGAAAAGAAGAAGATTTTGCTGCTGAAGTTATGGCAGAAGCCAGAAAAAGCCAATAATAATTAAAAAAGAGAGCACTTTAACAGAGTGTTCTCTTTTTTAAGATATTCCTTTTTATTTAAAGGATATTGAAAAAATTCCGAGAATATTATTTAATGGAGGTTAATTAGATAATGACAGAAAATCCGATTTATTCGAGAATTCTTCTCAAAATCAGTGGAGAAGCTCTGGCCGGGAAAAATGGTTTTGGAATTGATCCGGACATGATAAAAAAAATTGCCGCAGAAATTCATGATGTTGTAAATGAAACAGGTGTTGAACTGGCAATTGTAGTTGGTGGTGGAAATATTTTTAGAGGAGTTGCCGGAAGTGCACGCGGTATGGACAGAGGTACAGCAGACTATATGGGCATGCTGGCAACAGTTATTAATGCTATGGCCTTACAGGATGCAATAGAAAAGTTTGGTATTGAAACTCGTGTCCAGTCTGCTATTGAAATGAGGCAAATTGCTGAACCTTATATTAGAAGAAGAGCAATTCGCCATCTGGAAAAAGGCAGAGTGGTAATATTTGCCGCCGGTACTGGAAATCCATTTTTTTCCACAGATACAACTGCTGCTTTGAGAGCTGCAGAAATTTCGGCTGATGCGATTTTAATGGCAAAAAATGTTGATGGAATATATGATTCAGATCCTGCTGTAAATGCAGATGCAGAAAAACATGAGCAGTTAAGCTATATTGATTTATTAAATAAATCTCTTCGGGTAATGGATTTTACTGCTGTATCACTATGTATGGATAACAAAATTCCACTGATTGTTTTTGGAGTTAAAAAAGAAGGTAATATTAAAAAAGTAGTACTGGGTGAAAAAATCGGTACATCTGTCAGTTAATCTTACTTAAGGAGGATTTGAGTATGTTAAATAAAGTTATGAAAGATACAGAAGATAAGATGCAGAAAGCTTTAGAAGCCACTAAAGAAGATTTAAACACAATTCGTACAGGCCGTGCCCGCCCTTCATTAGTTGAGAATATTAAAGCTAACAATTATGGTGTAGCTACTCCCATTCAGCAGATGGCAAAAATTGTTGCTCCAGAACCTAGATTAATAGTAATAGAACCCTGGGATAAAAACAATATTGAAGCAATAGAGAAAGCAATCATGCAGGAAAACCTCGGTTTAAACCCAAATAATGATGGAAATGTTATTAGAATTAATATTCCGAAACTGACAGAAGAGAGAAGAAAAGAACTGGTAAAGATTCTGCACGAAAAGGCGGAAAAGGGAAGAATAACTATTAGAAATATACGACGTGATGCAAATGATATGTTAAAAAAATATGAAAAAGATGGGGAAATTTCTGAAGATAACATGCACAGAGGTCTTGATAACGTTCAGGAACTGACCGATAAATATATAGATAAAATAGATTCTATTACAAATAAAAAAGAAGAAGAAATCATGGAAGTTTAAAATGGAATTTAATTTCGATGATTTTTTGGGCGGTTCTCTATCAGAAATAATTAATTTTTTAAAAACAAATAATATAGAATATAAATTAGTGCAGACCAAGGTCAGAAAAAGGGAAGAAAAAGGGATTAAAAGAGTAATAAATATAAAAAAAAGGGAAGATCATTATTTAATTATCTGGTCATATCAGTATTATTAATAACTTAAATAATTTTTATCAAATTTTAGTATCCCCCTCTCATGAGGGGGTAATTAATTAATTGTGAAGGGATGATTTTCATTGAGTAATCCTAATCATATAGCAATTATTATGGATGGAAACGGACGCTGGGCTAAATACAATGGTATTCCCAGACGTGAAGGCCACAAAAAAGGAGTTCAAACTCTGAAAAATATTGTAAAATATACTGCTGAAGCGGAAATCAACTATCTGACCGTTTATGCCTTTTCTACAGAAAATTGGAAGCGGCCAAAAACAGAGGTCAATTTTCTTATGCAGTTAATAAAAAAAACACTGCGGGAGGAAAAGCAGGAACTGATTGATAATGGTGTTAAAGTTAATTTTTTGGGAAGAAAACATGATCTTCCTGCTCAATTAATTAAAGAAATAAAATTAATTGAGCAAAAGTCTGCAAAAAATAAAAAATTAACTTTAAATATTGCTTTTAATTATGGTGGAAGAGCAGAAATTATTGATGCTGCAAAAAATATTATTAATAAATTTTCTAAAAATACAGAAATGCTTAATAAAATTGATGAAAATATTTTTGCTGATAATCTGTACGTGCCTAATCTGCCGGATGTTGATCTTTTAATAAGAACTGGTGGAAATAAAAGAATCAGTAATTTTTTGCTCTGGCAGATTGCTTATGCAGAATTATACTTTACTGATCAGTACTGGCCAGATTTTTCAGAAAAAGACCTTGAGGCTGCTGTTGAAGAATTTAAAACTAGAGAGCGTCGTTTTGGTGGTCTAAAAAATGATGGTGATATATGATGCTGAAGAAAAGAGTAGTAAGTGCTGTAATTGGTATACTACTATTAATTTTGCTTATATTTTATGGTTCATTAATTTTTACAATTACAGTTTCAGTATTAGTATTTATTGGTCTAAAAGAATACTGTAAAATGATACCTTTTAATATTAAATCCAGCAGGATAGTTATGTATTTTTCTGGATTTTTGCTGGTTATTAACAGTTATTTTGCAGTCAATAATTTTTTTAATTTACCCTATGGAATTATTTTATTTGTAATTGCAATTTTACTTTATTTAGATTTGCTGTTTAATTATGATGACAAAAGTTTTCTTAAAAATTTAAGCTGTGAATTTTTTGGAATAATATATATTGCAGGTGGAATGTCTTTTGCTGTTTTTTTAAGAGATTTTCCTTTTGCACCTTTTCAGAACACTTTTGCACTGTGGTTTGTATTAATAGCAACCTGGATTACGGATTCAAGTGCTTATTTTATAGGAAAAAACTTTGGAAAGAAGCAGCTTGCTCCTAAAATAAGCCCTAATAAAACTCTGGCAGGTGGGATTGGTGGAGTATTATTTACTGCCATTTTTATTCTTTTGGTGGGTTATTTTTTAAATATAAATTCTTTTTATTGGGTTATTTATTCATTTTTAATGCCGGCAGCTGCAATTATTGGTGACCTTTTTGAATCATGTTTAAAACGAAACTTAGGAGTTAAAGATACCGGAAACATAATTCCCGGTCACGGCGGAATTCTTGACAGATTTGATAGTTTTATATTTACGGCACCGGCTACTTATTATTTTCTTTATTTTCTTTTGGTGGTGTAATTTATGGCTGTAAAAAAATGGTATATCAGATATTTTTTGATGTTTGTATTTTTATTTATTTCTCTGTTTATTATTAAGTATATTTTTATCTATTTTACACCTTTTATCATAGCTGCTGTTTTATCCAGTCTTATAAATCCAGTGGTAGATTACTTTGATAGCTTGATTCCAATTAATAGGGGATTTATTGTTATTTTAGTTCTTGCTTTAGTACTTATTTTAGTTATTTCTATGCTTATAATTGGTGGTGCTCAAATATATTTAGAATTAACTCGTCTTTTAAAAAATTTGCCTGATTATAAAAGTATCGGCACCAGATTTCAGTGGATAGTAAATCAGAATAAACAGTTTGAAATTTTTCTGGAAAATCTGGATATATCAGAACCTGTAAAAGATGCTATAAACAGCAATTTTCAGATGATTTATGATGGAATAAGGAATACCATTATATCTTTTATAAATAATTTACTTGATTTTTTGAGCAGATTTCCAAATATGATGATGATTCTGTTTATTAGTTTTATTGCTACTTTTTTTATAAGTAAAGATAGAGATAAAATCAAAACTTTTCTTGTGAAGTTATTTCCTCAGGAAGTACAGCCCAAAATTGCCGATGTCTTTTCACAGCTTAATATTTCTGCTATTGGGTATATTAGGGCAATGCTGATATTAATTTCAATCACCGGTATTATTACAGGTTTGGGCCTGACTTTACTTGGAAATCAATATGCAGTAATTTTTGCTGTAGCTGCTGCAGTTCTGGATCTTATTCCGATTATTGGTCCTGCTATGCTGTTTTATCCCTGGATTATTATTTCTTTTTTGATGCAGAACATTTCTTTTGCTGTAAGTCTTGTTATTTTACATGCATTTATTGCCGGCATTAGATCAGCTTCAGAGGGAAAAATAATGGGAACAAATCTTGGTCTACACCCTTTAGCTACTATGACTGCTATATATTCGGGATTTAGAATTCTAGGTGTAATTGGAGTTGTTGTTGGGCCATCCTTTCTAGTACTTATTAAAGCAATTATTGACTCTGAACTTATAGATATAAAGGAGTGAAAAGATGAAAGAAATTATTATTTTGGGTTCTACCGGTTCTGTGGGAACTCAGACATTAGAAGTAATAGATCATTTGGATAACTGGAGAGTTAAAATACTTGCTGTATATGAAAATACTGAACTGTTAAAAAAACAGATCAAAAAATACAGACCTGAATATGCTGTTGTAGTCGATAAAGAAGCAGCTGTAGAATTAAAAAAGACAATAACCGTAAAAACGAAAATTTTAGCAGGTGAAAATGCTTTAATTGATGCTGCTTCTGAAAATGCAGATTTGGTTTTAAATGCCGTTGTTGGAGCAGCTGGGCTTAAACCCTCTATAGCTGCTGTAAAGGCAGGTAATGATCTTGCACTGGCTAATAAAGAAAGTCTTGTTATTGGTGGTAATATTTTAACTGAAGCTGTGAAACAAAATGATGTTAATCTTCTGCCGGTCGATAGTGAACATAATGCTATTTTCCAGCTTATGGAAAATCATCAAAAAGATCTTAAAGAGATTATTTTAACTGCATCTGGTGGGCCATTCTTTTCTTTTACACAGGAACAGTTAAAAGATGTTTCAGTAAAAGATGCATTAAATCACCCCACATGGGAAATGGGTAATAAAATAACAATCGATTCGGCATCACTTATGAACAAAGGGCTGGAAGTGATAGAAGTTCACTGGCTTTTTGATGTAAATTACGATCAAATAAAAGTGCTTATTCATCCACAGAGTATAGTCCACTCTATGATTCGCCTCACTGACGGCACTATAATGGCAGAAATGGGTGCCGCAGATATGCGAATACCCATTCAATACTGCTTAACATATCCTGACAGGCAGAAAGTTATGACTGACGATCTGCAGCTAGAAGAAGTAGGAATACTTGATTTTTATAAACCTGATACAGAAAAGTTTCCTGCTCTTGATTATGCATATACTGCCGGTAGAGCAGGTGGAACTTTTCCAGCTGCGCTAAATGCCAGCAATGAAGTTGCTGTAAAACATTTTCTGCAGGGGAATATTCCTTTTTTAGCTTTAAATAGAGTTACTGCGTCTGTACTGGATATGCACGAAAATATTTCCAATCCAAATTTAGATGAAATTATTGCTGCTGACAGATGGGCCAGAAAAACAGCTCTGGAGGTTATTAATAAATGGTTTTAACGATATTTACATTTATTGTTGTACTGGGAGTTCTAATTTTTATTCATGAATTTGGGCACTATATAACAGCAAAAAAATCTGATATACTAGTAGAAGAATTTGCATTAGGTTTTGGCCCAAAATTAATTTCTAAAAAAGTTGGAGAAACAGTTTATTCCATAAGGAGCATCCCCCTGGGTGGATTTTGCAATATGGCTGGTGAGTTTCCTGCTGATGATGAAGATATGGAAGAAAAGGAACGAACAACTTACAAAAAAGCAGAAGAAAATGGCAGGCTGTTTCATCAAAAATCAGCTTTTAAGCGTTTTGCTGTAATATTTATGGGCCCTGTAATGAACTTTCTGCTGGCCGGCTTTATATTTATCTTAATTTTTTCTGTTTTCGGTATTCCTGTATCAAGCTCAAATGAAGCTGTACTGGGAGAAATTATTCCAGAAAAACCAGCTGCTGAAGCAGGTCTGCAGCCAAATGATAAAATAATATCTATAAATGGAATACAGGTAAAAAGCTGGGAGGAAATGGCATCATTAATTAGAGAAAATCCTTCTAAAGTAATAAAAATTGAATTTGAAAGAAACGGAAAAATTAAGCAGGTAACTTTAATACCTGAATACAGCAAAGATTCTAATGGAGGGATAATCGGAATATATCCACAGCTAATCAGAGAAAAAATATCATTTTTCGAATCAATAAAACTTGGTATTTTGCAAACTTTTAGAATAATACAGTTTACTATTATTGGTTTTATTCAGATGGTTTCAGAGCCTTCTGCATCAGACATTGGTGGGCCAATCATGATTGCATCGATAGTCGGTCAAGCGGCTCGTGTTGGAATATTAAATGTTTTAAACTGGACAGCCATAATAAGTATTAATCTCGGCATAATTAATTTGCTTCCTTTTCCTGCACTTGATGGAGGTAGAATATTATTTATAATAATTGAAATGTTAAGAGGAAAAGCTGTTGATGCCAAAAAAGAGAATTTTGTACATTTAATAGGTTTTGCAATTTTAATTATGTTTATGATATTTATTATTTATAAAGATATTATGAGGAGTTTATTTTAGTAAGAAAGTCAGAAGAGGTGTTAATCGATGTATAGGAGAAGAAAAACCAAAAAAGTTTATTTTGGGGATGTTCCGGTAGGTGGTGATGCCCCTATATCTGTTCAGTCAATGACAAATACTAAAACTTCTGATATTAAATCAACTGCTGAACAGATAAAAATATTAGAAAATTTAGGCTGTGAAATAATTAGAACAGCAGTACCTGATATAGAAAGTGCACGAGCTATAAAAGAGCTAAAAAAAGAAATTAATATTCCTATCGTGGCTGATATTCATTTTGACTATAAACTTGCACTTGAATCAGTTAATTCAGGTGTAGATGCACTGCGTATAAATCCAGGAAATATTGGGAAAGAAAGAAATATAAAAAAAGTGGCAGAAGCTTGTCAAAAAGCTAAAATACCGATAAGGGTTGGCAGTAATTCTGGTTCAATAGAAAAATCAATTTTGGAAAAATATGGTGGTCCTACAGCAGAGGCTATGGTAGAAAGTGCTCTGCAGAATATCCGTATTCTGGAAGATAATAATTTTTTTGATATTGTTATATCACTTAAATCAACCGATATTTTTACAACAATAGAGGCCTATTCTCTTATGGCTGAAAAGGTAGATTACCCCTTCCATATTGGTATTACTGAAGCTGGTACTTCCTGGGGGGGTACTATTAAATCTTCTATAGGTATAGGATCACTGCTGAGCTGTGGATTGGGTGACACTATCCGTGTTTCGCTGACTGCTGAACCAGAAGAAGAAGTTCGTGTTGGCTGGCAAATATTAAAATCTCTCAAGCTGCGGGAAAAAGGAGTGGAGATTGTATCCTGTCCAAGCTGTGGAAGAACAGAAATTGATTTAATTCCTCTGGCTGAACGGGTGGAAAAATTGACTTCTCATATTGATAAAAATATAACAATAGCAGTAATGGGATGTGCAGTCAATGGTCCTGGAGAAGCAAAGGAAGCAGATATAGGTATAGCGGGAGGGAAACAGGAGGGACTTATCTTTAAAAAAGGAAAAGTTATAAAGAAAGTTCCAGAAGAAAAACTTTCAGAAGAGCTTTTAAAAGAAATTGAAAATATTTAACTGAATTAAAACGGTTTATATGCGAATGTTAAAATTATATCTACCAACCCTAAAAGAAGAGCCTTCTGAAGCAGAAATAATTGAAGCAAAATTAAGGTCAAGTAATAAAGATTATAGACTTTCCCCATTTTTTATATACTGCTGCAAAAAGGGGAGATGCAGGAATATTGAAATTTTTAGTCAATGAATCTTAACGAAATGAAGGAAGAAATAGGGTTGAACTGCAGGATGGAGTGAGCTAATCATGAGTCAGGAGGACTCATTGATTAGTGTGCCCTATTTCACATCCGAATTGAGTTTTAGATAAATCTAAAAATTTCGTTGATGACTAAAGCCCCCTTTTTGCAGCTTGAAAATAAATTTTGGGGAAACTCCTTATAAAGATTGTGTGATAAATCTGGACAATTATTAAAAGAAATTAAAGAATTATATAACAAAATTGACAATTATAATTAGGTATAAGGTGTGATTTTTGTGGACATTTCAGCGTTAATACCCGCCTACAATGAAGAAAAACAAATATCTGGTGTTTTAACTACATTAATTAAAGTTGATTATCTCAAAGAAATTGTAGTAGTAAATGATGGCTCAAAAGATAAAACTGCCGAAATAGCATCCTCTTTTGGAGTAAAAGTTATTACCCTTCAGGAAAATAGAGGTAAAGCAGCTGCTGTAATGGAAGGAATTAAACACTTAAGTTGTGAAATTGTTGTTCTGCTGGATGCTGATCTGATCGGCTTAAAAAAAGAACATATTGATCAACTGGTAGAACCTATGTTAAATGATGATTTAGATATGTGTGTGGGTATTTTAGAAAACAGCAGCAGTATTGCAGAAATTGCACAGCAGATTACACCTACTTTATCTGGGCAAAGAGCAGTAAAAAAACATATCTTTTATCAGATTGAAAATTTAGAAGAATCAGGATTTGGAATTGAATTAGCTTTAAATAAATATGTAAAGAACTACGGTAGATCTTTTCAGGTTAAACTAAATAATGTAAGCCATGTAAAAAAAGAAAAGAAATTCGGCTTTTTAAAGGGATTTGTAAAAAGATTAAAAATGTATTTAGATATAATAAGAACTTTTTTTCTTAATTTATTTAATTGAGTTATGAATTTAGGAGGTATTTTAATGAACAAGGCAGTATGCTGCAATATAGACAATAACAATACTCCTTTTAAATATATTTTATGTGATGAAAAAAATAGTAAAATTATGCTTTTATCAACAAAAAAAGTATCTTCAGAAGAAATTAAAAGTTTGATAGAAAAAAAACTAGATTTTTTAACCAGAAAATATCAAATAGAAGTGATAGATAATTTAAGCCTTAAAGAAGAAATAACACTGATATGGCCACATATAATTCGGAATTTTAAAGATGAATTTTGTTTTACTACTAACTGGCTTAAAAGAGCCCATATTTTTGTGGAAGATAATCAATTGATGCTAAAAATGGAAACAGAAGTAGCAAAAAAAGCTCTCGCTCAGAAAAAAGTAATTGTTTTCTTGGAAAAAAACATAAATAAATATCTTCCACAGATAAAAAAAGTTACTGTTCATAATGGCGATTTTCTGGACGACATTAAAGAAAAAACTCTTATTGTCGAAGAAATGAACAAAAATAATACTGATGACAGCAGCAGTGTTAGTGCTGAAATCAACAATAAAAAATCTTACAAAAAGAAAAATAAACAAAATAGAAATAAAACCAATATAATATGCGGCCGTAAGATAAAGCAAAAAACTACTCACACACTGGATCAGCTCAATAGAGAAATATCATCTGCTGTGGTAGAAGCTTCAGTCTTTTCAGTTGAAAAAAAGGAAACACGCAAAGGCAAACTGCTCTACATATTACAGATCACAGATTACAAAAGCTCTATCTCTGCCAAAGTTTTTTCTGATGATGAAATTGAAAAAATTGAATCACTCAATAAAGGTGACTGGATAAAACTTAGAGGGAAAGTTACTTTTGATCCATACAGCAGAGACTGGAATATTCTCTTTAATGATATGATGAAAATAAATAAAAAAACTAGACAGGATAATAATCCAAAAAAAAGAGTTGAATTACATCTCCATACACAGATGAGTGCTATGGATTCAGTACTTAATATTAATGATGCTGTTAAAAGAGCAGCAGATTGGGGTCATAATGCTGTTGCTGTAACTGATCATGGTGTGGTTCAATCTTTTCCAGATGCCTATAAAGCCGGTAAAAAATATGGTGTTAAAATCATCTATGGTTTAGAGGCATATTTAGTTGATGATGGTGAACCAATAATTACCAAACCTTTCCCTGAAAAAATTGATGAAGTGGAATTTATAGTTTTTGATTTAGAAACAACTGGTCTTAATCCTTCTCAGCATGAAATAATTGAAATTGGGGCAGTGAAATTTAAAAATGGTGAAATTATAGACAAATTTAATACATTTGTAAACGCCAAAAATAAAATACCATCCAAAATAACTGAAATTACAGGTATTAAAGAAGAGATGCTTAAAGCCGCACCCTCTTTAAAAGAAGCGGTTAATAAATTTCTTGAATTTGCGGATAATTCTGTTCTGGTAGCCCATAATGCTGATTTTGATTATGGTTTTATAAGATCTGCACTGCAGAATTTGAATATTAAAAAAGATGAGTTTACTGTTTTAGATACTTTATCACTTTCGCGAGCACTGGTTAAAGATATTAAAAATTACAAATTAAATACTCTTTCAGACTATTTTGCTGTTGACTTAAAAAATCATCACCGTGCTCTTGATGATGCACTGGCTACAGCAGAAATACTGGCCAATCTGCTGAAGCTTTTAAAAGAAGATAAAAATGATAGTTTAATGGATATAAATAATTATATCAGCAAAATAGATTGGAAAGACTTAAGACCGTTTCATACAGTTTTACTTGCTAAAAATAAAAAAGGACTTAAAAATTTATATAAACTGGTTTCTATTTCACATCTAAATAATTTTTATAAAAAACCAAGAATTTTAAAAAGCAAGCTTCTTCAGTATCGGGAAGGACTTTTGGTGGGATCTGCCTGCGAATCAGGTCAGCTATTTAAAGCACTTGTTAATAACAGACCTATCAATGAAATAGAAAAAATATCTACTCTCTATGATTTTTTTGAAATACAGCCTTTAGGAAATAATGAATTTTTAATTCCTGATAAAGTTAATTCTAGTCAGGATCTGAAAAATATAAATAAAAAAATATATAACCTTGGCAAAAAATTGGATAAACCTGTTGCAGCAACTTCTGATGTTCATTTTCTTGATCCACACGACAGTATATTTAGAAAAATTCTGCAGGTAGGACAAAAATTTCCTGATGCTGATCAGCAGCCACCATTATACTATAGAACAACAGAAGAAATGCTGGATGAATTTTCCTATCTTGGGAAAGAGGCTGCTGAAGAAGTTGTTATTACTAATACTCAGAAAATATCTGCACAGATTGATAATTTGCAGCCTATTCCGGATGGGCTGTTCACTCCAGAAATAAAAGGTGCAGAAGAGGAGATAAGAAAAATGTCTTACAGAAAGGCCCGCAAACTTTATGGAGAAAATTTGCCCCAACTTGTTGTCAGCAGGCTGGAAAAAGAGCTGAAATCTATAATAGATAATGGGTTTGCTGTGATATATCTAATATCACATAAACTTGTTAAAAAATCACTTGAAGATGGATATTTAGTTGGTTCCAGAGGTTCAGTTGGCTCTTCATTTGTTGCCACTATGTGTGAAATTACTGAAGTAAATCCTCTGCCACCACACTATAGATGCCCTAAATGTTTTAAAAATGAATTTATTGAAGATGGATCAATAGGTACAGGTGTAGATCTGCCTCCAAAAACATGTCCGGAATGTGGCTCTCAATATGAAAAAGACGGTTTTGACATTCCTTTTGAGGTTTTTATGGGTTTTAAAGGTGATAAAGTTCCTGATATTGACCTCAATTTTTCCGGTGAATATCAAAGTGAAATACATCATTATACAGAAGAGTTTTTTGGCCGTGATTATGTTTTTAGAGCAGGTACAATATCTACAATTGCTGAAAGAACAGCTTTTGGTTTTGTTAAAAATTATTTAGATGATAGGGGAATAGAAGTTAATCAGACTGAAATTAATCGATTGGTAGATGGATGTACGGGAGTGCGAAAAACGACCGGACAGCATCCGGGCGGACTAATGATTGTACCAAAATCTAAAGATATATTTGATTTTTCTCCCATTCAGCATCCTGCCAATGACCAGTCAATAGATGTCAGGACAACTCATTTTGATTATCATTCAATCAGCGGCAGAATTTTAAAACTAGATCTACTTGGACATGATGATCCTACATCAATTAGAATGCTGCAGGATTTAACTGGTATAGACCCCAAATCTATTCCACTTGATGATAAAAAAACTATGAGCATTTTTTCTAATCAGAAAGCTCTCAATCTTAATTCAGATATCTTAAAAACAGAAGTTGGTACTCTTGGTATACCTGAATTTGGTACAGGATTTGTAAGACAGATGCTTGAAGATACAAGGCCGACCACTTTTGCAGAACTGGTTAGAATAAGTGGACTTTCTCACGGTACAGATGTATGGTTAAATAATGCTCAAAATTTAATAAAATCAGGAAAAGCTAAACTTTCAGAGGTAATATCTGTGCGTGATGATATTATGAACTATTTACTTCAGAAAGGTGTTGATCCCCAGGATTCTTTCTGGATTATGGAACATGTTCGAAAGGGAAAAGGACTGACCAAAGAAGAAGAAAGTATAATGAAAAATAATAACATTCCCAGCTGGTATATTGATTCCTGCAAAAAAATAAAATATATGTTTCCTAAAGCACATGCAGCTGCTTATGTCACAATGGCATTTAGAATTGCATATTTTAAAGTACATTATCCAGCAGCATTTTATACTACTTATTTCAGCACTAAAGCTGATGATTTTGATGCACAGCTCGCCTGTAATGGGCGCCAAAAAGTTGAAAAAACTATTAGAGATTTGAAAGACAAGGGAAATGATATGACTGCCAAAGAAAGTGGAACTCTTACAGTACTAAAAATTGTGTTAGAAGCTATGCTGAGGGGAATAGAGTTTATGTCTGTTGATATTTATAAATCAGATGCATCTAAATTTAAAAAAATAGATAATAAACTACTTCCACCTCTAATCAGTCTGCAGGGTCTTGGGCGTAGTGCTGCCGAAAGTATTGTGGAAGAAAGGTTAAAATCAGATTTCACTTCTATTGAAGACCTTTCAAATAGAACTTCTGTTACTAAAACTGTAATAGAAAAGCTCAGAGAACATGGTTCTCTGGATGGATTACCCGAAAAAAATCAGCTCTCACTCTTTTAAAATAGTTACCTATTTTTAAATTATGCTGTACAAAATTAGATAAAGGAATATTAAAATTTCTTACTCAATTATTATTCACAAGACCAGAGGAGGGATTCCTGCATTTTATGCAGGTACACTAACCTGACAAGTATGATAACTATTAATATTTTTTAAAAAACTATTAGATTTGGCGTAACGCAATAGAATATTGGAGGAGAGATAATGATTATTGATTTTTTAATTGATCTATCACCCCTAATGCAGGCTTTACTGGCAACATTATTTACCTGGTTTGTTACAGCTTTGGGGGCAGCAGTAGTTTTCTTTTTTAAAAATGTTAATCGCAGACTTCTTGACAGCATGCTTGGGTTTGCTGCTGGAATAATGATAGCAGCAAGTTTTTGGTCTTTACTTGCTCCTGCAATAGAAATTTCCGAAAGTCAGGGAGTAGCAGGTTGGATTCCTGCTGTAATTGGTTTTTTAATGGGAGGAATATTTTTACGTCTGGTTGATATGGTTTTGCCTCATCTGCATCCAGCTTTAGCTAAAAGTGAACCTGAGGGAATTAAAACTAACTGGCAGAGAAGTGTTTTGTTGGTTCTAGCAGTTACTTTACATAATTTTCCAGAAGGACTTGCGGTTGGAGTAGCTTTTGGGGCAGCTGCAGCGGGTATTCCGTCTGCTACAATTGCTGGTGCTGTTGTACTGGCAGGGGGGATTGGACTTCAGAATTTTCCTGAAGGAGCAGCTGTATCTATTCCTTTAAAAAGAGAAGGCCTTTCTGCAAAGAAAAGTTTTATGTATGGTCAGCTTTCGGGAGCTGTTGAACCTATAGCAGGAATTTTAGGTGCAGCAGCAGTTTATTATATTAGACCTATACTTCCTTATGCTTTAGCTTTTGCTGCCGGTGCAATGATTTTTGTAGTAGGAGAAGAGTTAATACCCGAAGCTAACTCAGAAGGCAACAGTGATTTAGCTACGACAGGTTTAATGTTGGGTTTTGCAGTCATGATGTTTTTAGATATTTCTCTTGGTTAATTTAAATACTGTTTTATTAATAAGTTTAAGATATCTGGAGTAAGATTATTTTTAGAGTTGCAAAATGGGGAAACTCCTTTTAAAAATTATTAACTTGCAAGAAAAAAAAAGCTGTGATAAAATTATATAAGTAATGAAAATTTGTTTATAATGATGAAAAAGGAGTGGGGCTTCCCACTCCTTAATTATAGCAGTAATATAAATAAAAACTTAATATTTAGAGAGGAGTGATTTTTTTGGGTAAAATAGCTGATAAAGTTAGTAAATTTGTGCTCCCAATTGCTCACAGTGAAAAATTAGACCTTATTGATGTTGAATATTTAAAAGAAGGAAACAGCTGGATTTTGAGAGTTTTTCTCGAAAACAGTGATGGAGATCTAACTATAGAACAGTGTGAAAAAGTAAGCAGGGCCCTGGGAAATATTCTAGATGAGGAAGATCCAATTCCAGATAGTTATATACTGGAAGTTTCTTCTCCAGGATTGGAGAGACCACTTAAAAATAAAAAAGATTATGAGAGATTTAATGGAGAATATATCTATGTTAAAACATATAAAAATATTAACAGCAAAAAAGAATTTACAGGTATACTTAAGAAATCAGATGACGAAAAAATACAGCTAAAATTAAAAAATGGTAAAACATTAGATATAGATTATTCACTGATTGCAAAAGCAAATTTGACTGTTGAAATTTAAATAAAGGGGGGGTTATAATGAATGTAGATTTTATTCAGGCCCTTGATGATATCGAAAAGGATAAAGGAATTAGTAAGGATATTTTAATAGAGGCAATTGAAACAGCACTTGTTTCAGCTTATAAAAAAGATTTTGGTTCAAAAGATAATGTAAGAGTTGATATTTCTGCCAAAACTGGAGATGTAAGAGTTTATTCCAGAAAAGAAGTGGTAGAAGATGTCAGCAGTGAACATTCAGAAATCGCTTTAGAAAAAGCAGAAAAAATAAATCCAAATTATGAGCTTGGTGATATTGTTGAAATCGAAGTTACCCCAGCTAATTTTGGCAGAATAGCTGCTCAAACGGCAAAACAGGTTGTAATGCAGAGAATTAGAGAAGCAGAAAGAGATGTAATATATGAAGAATACAAACAAAAAGAAGATGAATTAATTACAGGTACTATTCAGCGTTTTCACAACAATAATATATTGATAGACATGGGAAAAACTGAAGCTTTGCTGCCACCTTCTGAACAGATAGAAGGTGAGGAATATGAGATTGGGAAAAGAATAAAATTATATGTTGTTGAAGTTAGTTCCACAACTAAAGGTCCACGTATTCTTGTTTCTAGAACTCATCCAGGTCTGCTGAAAAGATTATTTGAAATTGAAGTACCGGAAATTTTTCAGGGAATAGTTGAAATAAAAGCTGTTGCAAGGGAAGCAGGACATAGATCAAAAATGGCTGTTTCTACTAATGATAAAAAAGTTGATCCGGTTGGAGCATGTGTCGGTCCTAAAGGTATGCGGGTACAGGCTGTTGTTGATCAGCTAAACAATGAAAAAATTGATATTGTAAAATGGGATGATTCACCAGCTGTTTTTGTTGCAAATGCTTTAAATCCTGCTAAAGTAGTTGATGTTACAATAAATAAAAAGGATAAAATTGCAGAAGTGGTTGTTCCGGATTTCCAACTTTCTCTTGCTATTGGAAAAGAAGGACAAAATGCCAGACTTGCTGCAAAATTAACTGGCTGGAAAGTTGATATTAAAAAAGAATCTGAATTTGATGATAAAGAAGATTCTGTATCTGAAACAGCAGCTAATCTGGAAGCAGAGACAGCTGAAGTCAGTTCTGAAGAATTAGAATTAAATGTTAAAGAATTAGAAAATACTGCTGAAGAAGAAAAAAATCTTAAGGAGGATTAAGATTGCAGAGAAGATCACCTATTCGTAAATGTGTAGGCTGTGGTGACCGCAGAGACAAAATTGAATTATTGAGAATTGTTAATAATAAAGGAGAAATTATTATTGATCCAGGCGGAAAACTGCCCGGTCGTGGAGCATATCTTTGTCCAAACATGGATTGTTTAGAAAAAGCTGTGTCTAAAAACAAACTATCAGATGCATTAAAATTTGAGATTTCAGATGAAATTTACGAAAAAATTTCGGAGGAGATCAAACATGATTAATTGACAGCAGAATATTATGGAGGTGTAAGTATGGGAAAAATAAGAGTATATAATTTAGCAAAAGAATTAGATATGGACAGTAAGGATTTGGTGGAACTGCTAAAAGATTTAGATATAGATGTATCCAGCCATATGAGTACAATTACTGAAGAAACAGCCCAACTTGTATTAGGAATGTATAAGGATAAAAAAGAAAACAGTGACAAAGAAGATCTGTCTGATGAAGAAAGTAATGAAAAAAATACAGCAGAAAATAATGATAAAACAGAAGATGGAGAGGAAGAAAAAGCTATAGAAATAGAAACACCAATAACCGTTAGAGAACTTGCCGAAAAAATTGATAAAAATGCTAATAATATAATTGTTGAACTTATGAATTTGGGTATAATGGCCAATGTAAATCACCCACTTGATGAAGAAGTGCTTGACCTGCTGGCTGATGAACTTGGAATTTATTTTATCTATAAAACTGATAAAGAAGATTTTACAGAAGAAAGAGTTGGACCACAGATAGAAGATAGGCCTGAAGATCTACAGATGAGGCCGCCAATAGTAACTGTTATGGGTCATGTTGACCACGGTAAAACAACACTGCTTGATGTTATAAGAAAAACAAAAGTTGCTGCAGGAGAAGCAGGTGGCATTACTCAGCATATTGGTGCATATCAAGCAGTAGTAAATGACAAAAAAATAACTTTTATAGATACTCCAGGCCATGAAGCTTTTACAGCTATGAGGGCCAGAGGAGCTCAAATTACTGATATTGCAATACTTGTTGTTGCAGCAGATGATGGAGTTATGCCGCAAACTGTAGAAGCAATAAATCATGCAAAAGCTGCTGGAATACCAATTATCATTGCTGTAAACAAAATAGATAAACCAAATGCACAACCGGAAAGAGTAAAACAGGAATTAACAGAATACGGTCTTGTAGTTGAAGAATGGGGTGGAGATACTATATGTGTGGAAGTATCAGCCCTGCAGGAAGAAAATATAGATGAACTGCTGGAAATGGTGCTGCTTGTTGCAGAAATGGAAGAGTTGAAAGCAAACCCCCATAGACCGGCAGAAGGTGTTGTTATAGAAGCTGAGCTTGACAAAGGACGAGGAGCAGTTGCAACTGTGCTGATTAAAAATGGAACTCTCCACATTGGAGATGCCCTCTTAACTGGATCAACTTATGGCCGGGTTAGAGCCATGTTTAATGAAAGAGGAGAAAATATAGAAGAAGCCGGTCCTGCAGAGGCAGTTGAAGTTTTGGGATATAATGATGTTCCTCAAGCAGGAGATTTTGTGCAGGTTCTTGAAGATGAAAAACAGGCACGCAGTATAGCTGATCAGCGGCAGAACGATAAACGTCAGAAAGAAATTCAGCAGGATGCAAAGGTATCCTTAGAAGATCTATATAAGCAAATTCAGGAAGGTGACGTAAAAGAACTCAACATTATCCTGAAGGCTGATGTGCAGGGATCAATTGAGGCTGTAAAACAGTCCCTACTCCGTCTGGAAACAGATGAAGTAACACTCAACATAATACACACTGGTGTTGGAGGAATAAATGAAACAGATGTTAATCTGGCCAGTGCTTCTAATGCGATAATTATTGGTTTTAATGTAAGACCTGACAGCAATGCATTGGCTATGGCAGATAAGGAACAGGTTGACATTAGATTATACAGAGTAATCTACAAAGCGTTAGAAGATATAAAAGATGCTATGGCTGGTCTGTTGGATCCAGAATTAAAAGAAGTTGTTAAGGGCCGTGCAGAAGTTCGAGCAACATTCAAAGTACCTGGAGCTGGTATAATAGCTGGAGTTTATATTACTGATGGACTTGTAAACAGAAATTATGAAGTAAGACTTATTCGTGATGGTGTTGTAATTCATGAAGGGACAATTTCTTCTCTCAAAAGGTTCGAAAACGATGTTAGAGAAGTTAAATCCGGATATGAATGTGGTGTTGGAATTGAAAACTACAATGATATAAAAGAAGGAGATATATTAGAATTCTATACTTATAAGGAAATAAAAAGGTCCTTATAGAGGTGAAAAATTATGGCAAAAAATAGAACTGCTCGAGTTGGAGAATTATTAAAAAAAGAAATAAGCCATATAATTCTGCGGGAGATGAAGGATCCCAGAATTGGATTTGTTTCTGTCACAGATGTTGAAGTCACAGGTGATTTGAGGCAGGCAAAAGTATTTGTTAGTGTTTACGGTTCTGATAAGGAAAAAGAAGAAACAATGGAAGGGCTGGATAAAGCAACCGGATTTATTAGAAAACTGGTTGGAGAAAGAATTAAAATTTATCACACTCCAGAACTGTTTTTTAGATATGATAATTCTATAGAACACGGTGTGCATATATCAAAAATAATTGATGATTTAAAAGAAAAGGGAGAAATCAAGGAGTCTAATAATGAAGGATAATTTGAAGAAAATTGCAGAAAAATTGCATGATAATCAGAACTTTATTATTACCGGGCATATAGATCCTGATGGTGATAGTGTTGGTTCTGTGCTTGCTTTAACAAGAATTTTAAAAAAGCAAAATAAAAATGTCAGAGCTTATCTTGATGACAGATCTCTGGCTTCTTTTTCTTTTTTGAAAGCAGAAAAAGATGAAATATTTGATGATGATTTTCTCAATACAAATAATCTTGTTGTAATTGCACTGGATTCTGGTACACTTGATAGGGCTGCATTAAAAGAACAAATATTTAAAACAGCTAAATTAACAATTAATTTAGACCATCATGCAGATAATACACATTTTGCAGATATTAATCTGGTTAATTCGGACAAAGCAGCAGTTGGTGAAATAATATATGATCTGGCAAAATTTATTAATGCAGATTTAAAAGATGAAAAAATTGGAGATGCTCTAGCTGTTGCAATTATTTCTGATACAGGAGCTTTAAGGTATGAAAATACTAGTTCAGATGTGCTGAGAATACTGGCTGAACTGATGGACAATGGAGTAGATATTTACAGAATAAACAAAGAGCTTTTTGGTTCCTATTCCTATGAATCACTTCTGTTAAAAGGGCTTGCATTGTCAACACTGACCCTCACTAAAAATGGAAAAATTGCCTGGCTTTATGTAGATCAATCCATGATATCTGAGGCTGGTTCAGATTATACAGAAGGCCTTGTTAATTATGCAAGAGACATTAAAGGTGTGGAGATAGGAATTTTCTTTAGTGAAGAAAAACCTAAAAGTACCAGAGTTAGTTTTCGCTCAAATTATTATGCTGAAGTTAATAAACTGGCAGCAGAATTTAATGGTGGTGGCCATGCACGTGCTGCTGGTGCAGAAATAAATCGTCCTCTTGAAATAGCAATATATGAAGTAATAAAGGCAGCTGGAAAATATGTCTAACAGCAGTGGAATCTTAAATATTTTAAAACCACCAGGTATAACTTCTTTTTCTGTGATAAGAATTATAAAAAAAATTTTTTATCAAAAAAAAGTTGGACATACTGGAACATTAGATCCTGCAGCAGCCGGTGTACTCGGTATCTGTCTGGGAAAAGCAACAAAGATTATTCCATATCTTGATGACAGTATAAAGACTTATATCTGTGAAATGGAGCTTGGATTTCAAACTGATTCTCTTGATCTGGAAGGAAATGTAATAAAAGAGGACTTAAACTGGAGTAATCTGACTGTTGATAGGATAGAAAGTCTTTTCTGCAGTTTAAAAGGTAAACATAAACAGATTCCACCAATGTTTTCTGCCTTACATCACAATGGCCAGCGGCTGTATCATTTGGCACGCAGAGGAATATATGTTAAAAGAGAAAAAAGAGAAATTGAAATTTATAATATTAAATTAATAAATATATCATTACCTGTCATACGCTTTAAAGTGGTAGTATCCAGAGGCTGTTATATAAGATCACTTGTAAGAGATATAGGAATAGCTCTAAATTCCTCAGCAACAATGACCTTTCTGCTCAGAACACAATCAGGTAAATTTCATATTGCAGACTCACATATAATTTCTGATTTAAATAAAAAGGATAAAGTTTTAAAACCAATTTATTTACCACTTGATTTTCCCAAAGCAGTAATAAAACAGACTGCACACAATAAAGCAGTTAATGGTAATTTTCTTGTCAAAAATGATTTTAAAAAACTTCCCAAATCTTTAAAAATCAATGATAATTTGCTGGTCTTTTCTGATACAGATGAATTTATATCTATTAACAGAAAAATATACAAAGACGATCTATTAGTCTATCAACCAGAAAAAGTATTTATATAACAAATATTAGTGTAACGATATTTAGCTATGGAGGATATGTAATGAAAGTAATTACCAACCACAATTTTAAAAATTATAATAAAAAAAATACCTATCTAGCAATAGGTGTATTTGATGGTCTGCATAAAGGACATAAATTAATAATTAATAAAACTGTTGAAAATGCAAAAATAAACAGGGGTGTTTCTGGTGTTTTTTCTTTTTACCCACATCCACTCAAAATTATATCGGATCAAAATATACCATCTGCTATTATTTCCAGACAGCAGAAAATAAATATTCTGGAAAAACTAAATGTAGACTATTATTTCGAGCAGGAATTTACACCAAGATTTGCTCATCTTGAAGCTGAAGAATTTGTAAAAAAAGCACTTGTAAAAAATCTCAATGTTTCCTGTGTTGTTGTTGGTGAGGATTTTCGTTTTGGTTATCTGAACAGAGGAAATGTAGAAGTCTTAAAAAAAATGGGAGAAATATATAGTTTTGATACAAAAATAATATCTCAACTTAACGCAAATAATGACAGAATATCCAGTACAAAAATTAGAAAATTGATTCAAAAAGGACATTTAACAAAAGCTGAAAATTTACTCGGTCGTCCTTATCAAATTTGTGGAAAAGTACATCATGGAAAAAAAAGAGGCAGGAAAATGGGAGTTCCTACAGCCAATATTTCTCTTGAAACAAATTATTCTCTACCTCCTGCAGGTGTATATGCAGTAAAAGTTTATATAAACGATAAAACTTATGCAGGGGCAGCAAATCTTGGATTTAATCCAACTTTTAAAGAAAAAAATATAAATTTTGAAATAAATATTCTTGATTTTAATAAAACTATTTATAATAAAAGAATTTGTGCTGATTTTGTTGAATTTATTAGACCAGAAATTAAGTTTGATTCTAGAAATGATTTAATTGAGCAGATGAAAGAGGATATTCTTTACACAAGAAATCTTTTGTGTTAAAATAATAAAGAAAGTTTTAATTTACCATTTGCTAGGTATGCGTACCTCCAACGTATTTCTTGGCTTATGGTTTATAAATAATCCAGGAGGTGATTTTTTAATGTTAAGTAAAGAAGAAAAACAAAGTATTATTGAAAAATATCAGAGAGAAGAAGGTGACACTGGTTCACCTGAAGTACAGGTTGCACTGCTGACAAAAAGAATTTCTCAGTTAACTGACCACTTAAAAGAACATAAAAGTGATTTTCATTCTCGCCGTGGTCTTTTAAAAATGGTTGGAACAAGAAGAAAATTATTGAGATATCTTCAGAACAATGATATAGAAAGATATCGTAGTTTAATTAAAGAACTTGGTATTCGCAGATAATGGCGAATTTTTAAAGAGCGGGGGACTCCCGCTCTTTAATTTAATAAATATAACTTTATTTTACAAAGATAACGTCAAATAAAATATAATTGTTGCCATTAATATTTTTAAAAAAACTATTAGATTTGACGTAACGGTTACAAAATAAGGAGGCAAAAATATGAAAGAATGGAATTTAGACTTTGCCGGTGATAATTTAAATATTCAGACTGGCAAACTGGCCAAACAGGCCAATGGTTCTGTTGTAGTTCGCTGTGGAGACACTCAGGTTCTCGTCACGGCAACTATGGATGAACCAAGACCGGGAATGAATTTTTTTCCACTGTTAGTTAATTATGAAGAGAGAGTTTATGCAATTGGAAAAATACCTGGGGGTGTTCTCCGGAGAGAAGGAAGACCCCGTGATGAAGCGACACTTGCCGCTCGAGTTATTGACCGCTCTATAAGACCATTATTTCCAAAAGGTTTTAGAAATGATGTGCAGATAGTTGCAACAATTCTTTCTGTAGATGATGATTATGACCCTGAAATTCTGGCGTTAAATGGAGCATCAGCAGCTCTTATGCTGTCTGACATTCCCTTTGCAGAAGCAGTTGGTGGAGTAAAAGTTGGTCTTGTAGATGGAGAATTAATTGTTAATCCAAATGAAGAAGAAAACAAAATTAGTGATCTCGAATTAACAGTTGCTGGAACCAAAAATGCAATTATGATGGTAGAAGCAAGTGCAAATGAGGTAGATGAAGAAATTATTTTAAAGGCAATGGAACTTGCACATGAAGAAATCAAAAAAGTTATTGAACTGCAAAATCAGATGAGAAAAGAAGCTGGAAAAGAAAAAATGCCTTTTGAAGAACCAACTGTTGAAGCAGATCTGCAGGATAAAGTAGAATCTATTCTTGACGGACGCTTAAAAGAAGCTGTACAAATAAAGGAAAAAATAGAAAGAAATGATATGATCAGTAAATTAAAAAATGAACTTAAAGAAAAATTAAATCCAGAAGAAGATGAAAATATTGATTCTCAGATTGATCTGGCATTCGAAAAAATGATTAAAAAATCAGTAAAAAGTCTTATTCTGGATGATGGTATCAGACCTGATGGAAGAAAATATGATGAAATTAGACCTATTTGGTCAGAAGTTGGTTTTGTGCCAAGAGCTCACGGTTCCGGTATCTTTACAAGAGGACAAACACAGGCATTAAGTGTTTTAACTCTAGGAGCTTCAAGTGATGAACAGATTTTATTTGGTTTGGGCGAAAAAGAAACAAAAAGATATATGCACCACTATAATTTCCCATCATTCTGTGTTGGAGAAACCAGTCCAATGAGATCACCTGGTAGAAGAGAAATTGGTCATGGTACTCTTGGCGAAAAAGCACTGCTTCCAGTTATTCCTTCAGAAGAAGAATTTCCTTATACAATAAGAATTGTGTCAGAAGTGCTAGAATCAAATGGATCTTCTTCACAGGCCAGTATATGTGGGAGTACTCTATCTTTAATGGATGCTGGTGTTCCAATTAAAGCACCTGTAGCAGGTATTGCAATGGGACTTATGAAAGAAGGAGATAATGTAGCAATACTTTCTGACATTCAGGGTTTTGAAGATTTTTATGGAGATATGGATTTTAAAGTAGCCGGTACTGAAGATGGAATAACTGCACTGCAGATGGATATGAAACTCAAAGGATTATCCTTTGATATATTAAAAAAAGCTTTGGAAAAAGCCAAAGAAGGTAGAATGTATATTATGAGTAAAATGCTAGAGGTTATACCAGAGCCTCGTCCAGAATTATCAGAAAATGCTCCTGCAATTATTACTATGAACATTGATCCAGAAAAAATTAGATTTGTTATAGGTCCTGGTGGAAAGATGATTAATAAAATTATTGATGAAACTGGAGCCAGTATTGATATAGAAGATGACGGCCTGGTAAAAATTATGACTGATAACCAGGAAAGTGGAGAAAAAGCAAAAGAAATGATTGAACGTCTGACTAAAGAAGTTGAAGTTGGTGAAATCTATCAGGGTAAAGTTAAAAGAATTATGAACTTTGGCGCCTTTGTAGAAATTCTGCCAAATAAAGAAGGACTTGTTCACATTTCTAAATTAGCTGACCACCATGTAAAAGAGGTTGGAGATGTTGTTTCGGTCGGAGATGAAATTCCTGTGAAAGTTATTGAAATAGATAATCAGGATAGAATTAATTTATCACTTAAAGATGCTAAAAAAGAGTTAGAAAACAAAGAATAAACAGCAGTACTGTAATAATGCTGGAAAATGTATCCGGGGCAGGAAGTAGTATTGGAGAAAACAAAGATGAACATGCTCATATAGGTGAGGGAAAAATAGGCAGAAATGGATCTGCAAATATTATAAATCATCCTAAATTAAAGAATATTCCATTTAATCTAGAAACCCCATGGTTTAATGATAGACCTGATGAAGATAGAATTCTTCTAAAAAATCTTAATAAAAGTCAGGAGGAATAAAAGTGCAGGCCAGCTCTGAACTATTAATTAATGTAAAAGGTAAAATTAAAAATGAAATTGATAATGCATCTGGAAATGAAATCTTTATACGAGCTAAATTATCTGAAAAAAAAGATATAATAGAGGATTTTGAAGTGCTGGCACGTGGTAATAGTTATTCTGCTCCAGCAGTAATTAACAATCTTATGGCTGGAGAAATGATTATTCATAATCACCCCTCTGGAGATTTAACACCTTCAGCTGCAGATATCAGACTTGCTTCAAGAATGGCTCAGCGAGAAGTTGGATTTGCTATAATTAATAATAGTGCAGACAACATTTATGTAGTTGTAGAAGCTGGAACAGCAAAAAAAATTAACCAACTAAACGAGGAAGAAATTCTATCTTTTTTTAAAAAAAACAGTAAGCTATCTGATAATCTAACTAATTTTTCAGAAAGGAAACAGCAGCTGCAGACAGCAGCTGAAGTTATTGATTCTTTTAATAGCAGCAAATATTCTTTTATAGAAGCAGGTACTGGTACAGGCAAATCTTTTGCCTATCTTATTCCTGCTCTTTTTTGGAATAAGATAAATAGCACCAGAGTTGTTGTATCAACAAATACAATTAATCTGCAGGAACAGCTGATAAATAAAGACCTTGTTTTGCTGAACAGGGTTCTTCCTTTTTCTTTTAATTCTGTATTAGTAAAGGGAAGAGGCAACTATTTATGTTTAAGAAAATTCAGAAATTTTAAGAAGGACTTTAAAAATAAAAATGAAAACTCCGTTAAAGATAAATTATTTGTTCAGCTTGTAGACTGGAAAAATACCACAAAAAGTGGTGAAAGATCAGAAATTAAATTTCCACTCCCGTCAGATATCTGGATGGATATTGCTTCAGAAAGTGATCTGTGTTTAAAAAGCAAATGTCCCTATTTCAGCAAATGTTTTTTTATGAATGCACGAAAAAAAGTTTTTACAGCAGATATTTTGATTGTAAATCATCATTTACTTCTTTCAGATGCAAGACTTAAGCAGGAAACAGGTTCAGTAGATAGAGGAATACTGCCAAATTATAACAACCTGATTATTGATGAGGCACACAATATTGAAGAAATTGCAACAGATCATCTGAGCTACAGTGTTTATTCAGCCGTTATAGAAAAATGGCTGAACAGATTAAGTGGAGAAAAAAATTCTCTGCTGTCAGTCATACGTGAGGACATTAATTTATTTGCAGCTGATCAGGAAAAAGAAAAATTAAGAAATATGCTTGATCAAAAAATTATTCCTTTAACACAAAAAGTTCGAGATATTTATCCACAGTACTTTAATTTTCTTTCAAATTTGATTAAGGATAAAAATATGAAAATAATTGTTGATGAAAAGATTAAAAAAAGTGAAGAGTGGCTAGAAATAGTTGCAAATGGAAGAAAATTATCAGGATTTATAAAAAATATTGCAGGATATCTTCAGCTCATATATAATAAACTTTATTTAAACCTTGAAGACAATCTTGATGAAAACGAAATGAAACTTACATCTGTAATCGACCGTTCTCAGGATCTCGTTAATAGAATAGATTTCAATTTAAACAGTGATGATAGTGATTATGTTTTCTGGATTGAATCTGGATATTTTAGAGGTAAAAGTCAGCTTGTACAGCAATCAGCCCCGATAGAAGTTGGCAAATTTCTGCCCGATTTGCTGTGGAAAAAAATGAACAATATAATATTTACATCCGCTACTTTAACAGTTGCCGATTCATTTGATTATATAAAAAATAATACAGGTATTAATGATTGTGCTGAACTGCAGGTGGATTCACCTTTTGATTACTCCAAACAGGCTGAATTAATAATTCCCAAAAAACATCCCGAACCCGGTAAAAAAAATTTCCTTAATACTGTCAAAGATAATTTATCCAGATTGATTTTAAAAAGCAGAGATTCTACTTTAGTTTTATTTACATCTTATAAAATGCTGGATTACTGCTTCCAAAATTTAAAAGAAGAATTTAATGAAAATGGAATAAGAATTCTTTCCCAATCAGAACTGAGCAGAAAATTTATAATTGAAGAATTTAGTTCTTCTTTTAATACTGTTATTTTTGGAACTTCAAGTTTTTGGGAAGGAGTCGATCTTCCTGGTTCTCTTTTAAAATACCTAATAATGGTCAAATTACCATTTCCAGTACCGGGAGAACCCCTTTATAAAGCTAAAGAAAAGCGCCTCAGGGAAAAAGGGCAAAATCCTTTTTATAATTTATCTTTACCAAAAGCAGTTATAAGATTTAAACAGGGGTTTGGCAGGTTGATCAGAACTAAAAACGATAAAGGGCTTATAATTTTATTTGACAGGCGAATAATAAATAGAAAATACGGTAGAGTTTTTCTGCAGTCACTTCCTGCTGGTTGTCCTATAAACGAACTATCTATTGATGAAATCTGCAAAAAAATAGACAGAAATGGAGTAAAGTTAGATGAAGGGTAAATATTTTAGTACAGTATTTTTTGTTTTTTTATTAGTTTTTAGCTCTAATTATACTGCTGCTCTAGAATTTAAACTTGTATATGTTGTACAGGATGGAGATACACTTTCTGAAATAGCAGAAGATTTTTCAATGTCAGTTAAAAAACTTAAAACATCTAATAATATTGAGTCTGATACTGTTATAAAAGTGGGAGATGAACTTATAATTCCAGAGATAAAAGAAAAAAATGGAAACTGGGAGTATAAAATTTTTTCTGATATAAAATCACCTGAAGAAAAATTATCTTTTCAGACAAACAGCCATTTTGCTGTACGCGTTGATCCAGGTTTTAAACTACCTGATGTAAATATTTCTGCTGACAAATTAATTGATTATTATGTCAGTCGTGGAGATACTTTATATGATTTAGCCAGAGATTTTAATACGAGTATTGGAGTTATTATGGCTTTAAATGATCTACAGCAGAGTAGTTTAAGAATTGGTCAAAAAATAAAATTACCGGTACATAATTTAACTCCTCATCAAATTTTAGGAAAAACTGTCAGCAAACAGGAGCTCAATCTGCTGGCACGAGCTATTTATGGTGAAGCAAGAGGTGAACCATTTATAGGTCAGATTGCAGTTGGAGCTGTAATTATTAACAGAGTTTTAAGCAGTCAGTTTCCTAATACATTTGCAGAAGTAATTTATCAAAATGGGCAGTTTTCTTGTGTATCAGATGGACAGATTAATTTAAGGCCCAATAACACTGCCTTCAGAGCGGCCAGAGAAGCAATTAATGGTAAAGATCCTACAAAAGGAGCATTGTATTTCTATAACCCTAAAACAGCTGCAAATAAATCCTGGTTTAAAAGCAGAAGAGTTATAGTTGATATAGGGGAACATGTTTTCACAAAATAGAGGTGATTTTTTGTCAAAAAAAATTAACATTATATTTACAACGGAACCTGGGGAAACAGCAGTATTTTTTCGTCCACCATATGGTGAATATAATAATACATTGATAAATATTGCCAGCCAAGCAGGATATCAGATTGTTCCTCTGTCTGAATTGATTTTTAAAAATGATTATAAAATTAAATCATTTGATGAACTGCAGTATCAAATTTCTGGAGGTGAATATAAGTGAAAATAAAAGTTCAAAAAGTTAATAAAGATGTTAAACTCCCTAAATACCAACATAAAGGAGAAGACTGTGGATTGGATCTTCATTCAGCAGAAAGTACAGTTATTTCTCCAGGTGAATATAAAATAGTAAAAACCGGTATAAAAATTGCTGTACCGCCAGGATATGGAGCTTTTATTTATCCAAGGAGTGGTTTAGCTCTTAAACACGGAATTACTGTTTTAAATGCTGATGGAGTTATTGACCCTGGCTATAGGGGAGAAATTGGTATTATACTCATCAATCACGGAAAAAAAGATTTTAAAATTAATTTTAATGATCGGATAGCACAACTTATTATTCACCACACTTTTGACATTGACTGGGAGGAAGTTGATAACCTCTCCAGTACAAATAGGGGTAGAGGTGGATTTGGTCATACAGGCCATAAAAATTAGAATTTTTATGGCCTGTAATTCGATTCTATTTCTCTTTTTTTCTTTAGTTGATATAATTTTTAAATTACATATAATTGAATTATAATAAAAAATAGGATAAGAGGTGAAATTATGAGATATAAAACTATTGAATTTAAAGAAAACAAATTAATTTTATTAGATCAGAGAAAACTGCCGACAGAAGTTAAATTTTTTGAATGCAGTAATTATAAGGATGTAGAATTTGCGATTTCTAATATGGTAGTAAGAGGAGCCCCTGCCATAGGTGCGGCTGCTGCTTATGGATATTATCTTGCAGCTGAAGAATTTTCTAATTTAGATAAAAATAATTTCAAAAAAGAATTAAAAAAAGCGGCAGACTTCCTTGTTGATGCAAGGCCAACTGCTGTAAATTTAAGCTGGGCGGTAAATATTATGTATCAGTTAACAGAAGAAAATGATGACAGGAATGTTGAGGATATTGTAGATCTTCTTTATAAAAAAGCCTGCCAAATTGCTGAAGAAGATATTAAAATAAATAAACAAATGGCTGAAGTTGGAAATAAAATTATTCCAGAAGGTGCTGTTATTTTAACTCACTGCAACACTGGTGCACTGGCTACTGTTGATTATGGTACAGCTCTGGGGGTTATCAGAGAGGCACATTTCAGCGGCAAAAACATTAAGGTTTTTGCAGATGAGACAAGACCTCGTCTTCAGGGAGCAAGATTAACAGCTTTTGAACTTGTAGAAGAGGGAATTCCATCTACATTAATAGCAGATAGCGTTGCAGCTACTCTAATTCGAGATGGAAAAATAGATGTTATTTTAACCGGTGCAGATAGAGTGGCTGCTAATGGAGACAGTGCAAATAAAATTGGAACTTATATGCTTTCTGAGATTGCAAATAAATTTGACGTTCCTTTTTATATTGCTGCACCACTTTCCACAATTGACAGGGATATCAACAGTGGAGATGAAATAGAAATAGAAGAAAGACCTGATAGAGAAGTAACCCATATTGAGGATGTTCAAATTGCCCCAGCGGGAATTAATATTTATAATCCGGCTTTTGATGTTACCCCTGCAGAAAATATTAGTGGTATAATTACAGAAAAAGGCATAGCCAGAAAACCATTTAAAGAAAGTATCAATTCTTTATTCAAAAAATAACAACAGGAGGAGATAACAATTAAGGCACTATTTTACAATGGAGAAAATCTTGAATTTATAAACAGAAATATTCCACAGCCTGATAAAGATGAAGTCCTAATAAAAGTTAAAATGGCAGGTATCTGTGGAACTGATTTAGAAATACAGGCAGGATATAAAAATTTTGTTGGGATACCTGGTCACGAATTTGTGGGAATCGTGGAAAAAGATCCCTCCTGTAAATTTACAGATAAAAGAGTTACAGCAGAAATTAATATCCCCTGTAATGACTGTTATTTATGCAAATCAGGGAAAAAGAATCATTGTGTTAACAGGAAAGTTGTGGGAATGCTAAATAAAGATGGTGCATTTTCTGAATATATGACAATAAAACGCGAAAATTTACACGTTATTCCTGAAAAAGTGAGTGATCTGGAAGCAGTTTTTATTGAACCACTGGCAGCTGTTTTGGAAATTCCAGAAAAAATTCATATTAAATTGACAGACAGTATAATTGTTTTAGGTGATGGCAAGCTTGGTCTTCTTACAGCTGTTACCTTACATCATCTTGGCTATAATATTAGTATTATCGGCAAACATCAACAAAAACTCGCTATAGCTGCTGAATATGATATTCCTGCATTTTTATTAAATGAAAATACGGAAAAATATGATATTGCAATCGACACAACCGGTAGTAAAAGCGGCATTCGGGATGCTCTAAAAGCAGTTAAACCGGAAGGAACAGCTGTTTTAAAAACAACTGTTGCTGATAAAACTTTTCTTGACCTCAGTCAGATTGCAGTTAATGAGTTATCAATTATAGGTTCCAGATGTGGTCCTTTTGCAGCTGCTATTCGGCTTCTTTCCCTACATGATTTAAAGTTACATAAACTGGTTGAAAAAATATTTAATTTTGATAATGCACTAAAAGCTTTTCAATATGCTGAAGAAAAAGGACCTCTAAAAATAATTCTGCAGTTTTAAATGATAAAGATTAAGTTTTAATGTTTTAGACTTTTTTTGATTTTAAGTCAGATTCTCTGAAAATAATTTTATTTGAAAGGAAATACTTATGATTAACTTTAATGTTCCTTCAACTTCAGCTAATTTAGGTCCTGGATTTGACACTTTAGGTCTTGCTTTAAATTTATTCAATAAATTTGAAGTAAGAAGCAGACCCGATAAAAAAATAAATATTTCGGTTATTTCTAAAAATAATAAAGTAAACTTTGATGATGCTGACAATCTTATTTTAAATTCTTATTTAAAATACTATGAATACATAAACAAAAAAATAGATGGAATCGATATTACAGAAAAAATGAACTCACCACTAGCAAGGGGAATGGGAAGCAGTGCTTCTGCAATTGTAGGAGGCCTTTTTTCTGCTGCCTGGAATGCAAAATCTTTGATTTCAGCAAAAGAATTCATTGACCTGGCTGTGGATATTGAAGGTCATCCTGATAATGTAATTCCTGCTATTTTTGGCGGTCTGGATATAAATTATAAAAAAGGTGACCGATTTTCTTATCATAAAATAAATATACCTGAAGAATTGAAATTCATAGTAATTATCCCGGACTTTGAATTAAAAACTTCAGAAACAAGAAAAATATTACCTAACAGATTGGATTATACTTCTACTGTTTTTAATCTGGGCAGGATAAGCCTTCTAATTACTGCATTTTTAGAAAAAAATTATTCTCTACTGGCAGAAGCAATGGAAGATAAACTGCATCAGCCATTTAGATCAAAATTAATTCCTGGTTTTGAACATGTAATTAAAACTGCAAAAAAGGAAGGTGCTTTTGGAGCATCTTTAAGTGGGGCAGGCCCTACAGTTATTGCTGTTACAACTTCAAATGAAAATCTTATCGCAGATGGTATGATTTCAGCATTTTTAGATCATAATGTTACAGCAGAGAAATATATATTAAAAGGATATAATATTAGCCTGTACAAAATTATTGAAAATATTATAGCTGATAATAAAAAAGGAGGTAATTAATAGTGATTAGCATTGCTCTGCTCGGTTTTGGTACAGTTGGGAGCGGTTTTTATGAAATTTTAAAAAGAGAAGAAGAAAAAATTGAAGAAAAAATTAATGATAAAGTATCTATAAAATATATTTTAGTAAATGATCTGAGCAAAAATAGAGAGCAGATTTCTTCTGATACAATAGTAACCGACAGTTTTGAAAAAATTATAGCTGATGAAAATATAGATATAATTATTGAATTAATTGGTGGAGAAACACCTGCTTTAGATTATATAAAAAGATCGTTATCAGCAGAAAAAATTGTTATAACAGCTAATAAACTGTTAGTAGCAAATTATTTTAAGGAATTAATAAAATTGGCTGAAAAAAACAAAACTCATATTTTTTTCGAGGCAAGTACTGCTGGAGGTATACCTGTCATCAATATGGTAGAGGACTATCTTGCAGGAGATAAAATAAATGAGCTGCACGGTATTTTAAATGGAACTACAAATTACATATTATCTGTTATGGAAAAAGAAACTGTAAGTATGCCAGAAACCATCAAAAAAGCTCAGGCATTAGGGTATGCAGAACAGGACCCAAGTTCTGATCTGGGAGGATTGGATGCTCTTTACAAAATAGTTATTCTGGCCAATCTTGCCTTTTCCTGTGCTGTTAATCCAGAAGATATTTACTGTAAGGGTATTAAAGGTATTACAAGCTATGACATTATGTATGCAGAAGAATTGGGATATAAAATTAAATTGATTGCAGCTGCTAAAAGAGAGGACAGCGGCTTAAGAATTTTCGTTAGTCCATTTCTAATCAAAAAAGATGATGATTTTGCTTCTACAGTTGGTGCAGATAACTCTTTAGAAATTAAATCAGAAAACCTCAATCACCTATTTTTAAAAGGACCCGGTGCAGGTAAATTTCCAACTGGAAATGCAGTAATTTTTGATTTGATAAAAGCTTCACGCTTTTTACTTGGTGATTATAAAAAAAGCCGAAGCAAAAAATTTAATAACATAAAAATTAATCGAAAATCTGATTTTAAACAGTCTTTTTATATTAGACTTCAAATTGAAAAAAATGATAGTATAATAAAAAATATTAAAAGCATGTTTGACGAAAGCAATCTTGCTGACATGATTCTTAAAGATGGAAGTTCAGATACACCTCTACTTCCTCTAATAATTTTAACCAGAAAAATTTCCATTCAAAAAATCGAAAAATTTATGGAATATGTTGAAAATATTAATGGTGTATTAACTATAAACAATATAATACCACTAAAAGAATAATAAATTATATTTAACAGAGCGGAATAAAAAAATATATTATTAGATGTTTCAAAAAATAGTTTATAGAAAATGAAGTTTTTAAGGAAGGTGTTTTGATTGTCTCTTATAGTACAAAAATATGGAGGAAGTTCAGTTGCAAATACAGATTTAATTAAAAATGTTGCAAAAAGAATTGTAAGCAATTACATATTGGGTAATCAGATGATTGTAGTTGTTTCTGCAATGGGTAATACAACAGATCATCTGATAGATCTGATGAATGAAATTAGCAGTGATCCTGACCCGCGTGAAGTTGATATGCTGCTTACAACTGGAGAACAGGTTTCGATAGCACTGCTTACTATGGCTGTCCAATCCCTAGGCTATCCTGCAATTTCATTAACAGGAAGCCAGATTGAAATTAAAACAGACGAAAAACACAATAGAGCAATGATAAAAGAAATAGACACACGCCGCATTTTAAAAGAATTAAATCAGGATAAAATTATTATTGTCGCCGGATTTCAAGGAATAAATGACAATCATGATTTTACCACCTTAGGTCGAGGAGGTTCAGATACCACAACAGTTGCTTTAGCGGCAGCTATGGAAGCAGATAGATGTGAAATTTATTCTGATGTTGATGGTATATATACTGGAGACCCCAGAATTATAAAATCCGCCAGTAAACTTAATTATATTTCTTATGAAGAGATGCTGGAACTGGCCAATCTTGGTGCAAATATTCTCCATCCCCGTGCTGTAGAACTAGCAAAAATCTATAATGTAGATTTATATATTGCTTCCAGCTTTAATAAAAAAAGAGGAACAGTAGTTAGAGGAGTTGAAGATATGGAAGGTAAAAAAAATGTAGTTGGTGTAACCTGTGATCTTGAAGATATTAAAATTACAGTTGAAAAAGTTCCTGATAAACCCGGTATTGCAGGATTTTTGTTTTCTTCTCTTGCTGATAAAGGTGTAAATGTTGATATGATTATTCAGAACCTTCAGCGTGATAATCTAAATGATATAACTTTTACTATTAAGAAAAATAATGTAAATAAAGTCAAAAAAGTTTTGGCTGATATTAAAAATGAGCTTAACTATAACAATTTAGAAATTGATACAGAAGTTGCAAAAATATCTATTGTAGGTGCCGGTATGAAATCCACACCGGGAATTGCAGCCCGAATGTTTAAAGCTCTTGGAAAAAATAATATTAACATTGAAATGATAACAACCTCAGAAATAAAGATATCATGTTTAATTGAAAGGAATATGGTTGATGGAGCACTCAACATACTGCATGAAGAGTTTGAATTAGATAAAATTAATGATTAAAAATTAACAAATGAATATTATTAAATTTTGCAAAAATTTACTTTTTAGATTATAATAAAATTAAAATATATGAGGGGGTAATTTTTAATGGCTGTAAAAAAAGCTGGTGAAGTTTATTGCTGTGAAGTCTGTGGTAATGTAGTTGAAGTAAAAGAAGTAGGTGGAGGAGAACTTGTTTGCTGTGGTCAGCCAATGAAACTGCAGGAAAATTAAAAACTAAACTTACCCGGAGAAAAGCTCCGGGTTTTTATTTGTATTGATAAGACAATTTTTTTAACTAATATCTTTTTTTAAGAAAATAAAAATTAAATTTGATATGATAAATTTTTCTTATAAAAAAGGAATTATCTTATCTTACGAGAATAAAATATATTACGAGAATAAAATATTTCGAAGAAAAAACAGGAGGGTTTTTGGTGGATTATTATTCTAAAGAAAAGATAAAAAATATACTCAAAGAAAATATTGAAAATTATAATGATGTTACTGTTATGGGATGGGTTAGAACAAAAAGAGTTTCAAAAAATATAGCATTTTTAGAAGTTAATGATGGAAGCAGTCTGGAAAATTTGCAGATTGTAATTCTGGATCCCGAAAAATTCCCTTTAGAAGATATTAACACTGGTGCCAGTCTTAAAATCAATGGATATATTGACAAAGTTGAAGGTAGAGAGCAGAATGTAGAGATGAAAGCTGAAGAAATTGAATTAATTGGTGAAGCTCCTTCAGATTATATTCTCCAGAAAAAAAGACACAGCTTTGAATTTCTGCGGGAAATTGCACATTTGCGTGCTAGAACAAATACCTTTGGTGTTGTAAATAGATTTAGAAGCAAAATGTCGTTTGCTGTACATAAATTTTTCAATGAAAGAGATTTTTATTATATTCATTCTCCTATTATAACATCTGGTGATGCTGAAGGAGCAGGGGAAATTTTTAGGGTTACTACTCTTGACCTGAACAATATTCCCAAAAAAGAAAATAACCTTGTTAATTTTGAAGAAGATTTTTTTGGAGAAGAAACTGGTCTGACAGTAAGTGGCCAGCTTGAAGCCGAACTTATGGCATCTGCGTTAGGTGATGTTTACACTTTCGGTCCTACATTTAGAGCGGAAAATTCGAACACATCAAGACATGCTTCTGAATTCTGGATGATCGAACCAGAAATGGCATTCTGCAATTTAGATGAAATGAAAGTACTTATAGAAAATTTCATTAAATATTTATTTAGATATGCACTTGAAGAAACAGATGAAGAAATGCAGTTTTTTAATAAGTGGATTGATAAAGGAAGAAGAAATAAAATTGCCGATATTATTGATTCAGATTTTGGCCATATAACTTATACTGAAGCAGTAAATATACTGGAAAAATCAGGTAAAGATTTTGAATATCCTATTTACTGGGGAGTAGATCTGCAGTCTGAACATGAAAGATATTTAACTGAACAATATTTTAAAAAGCCAATTATGGTTACTGATTACCCTAAAGAAATTAAAACTTTTTATATGAGGCAGAATGATGATAATAAAACTGTTGCAGCTGTTGATTGTCTTGTTCCAGGTGTAGGTGAAATAATAGGCGGCAGTCAGCGTGAAGAGCGCTATGATGTTCTGGAAAATAGAATGAAAGAATTAAATATGGATCTGGAAAAATATCAGTGGTTTTTAGATATAAGAAAATATGGTTCAGTGCCACACTCAGGTTTTGGTCTGGGATTTGAAAGACTTTTAATGTATTTATCGGGAATGCAGAATATAAGAGATGTTATACCATTTCCCCGTACACCCGGTAATGCAAAATTTTAGTCAGGAGAAGTCCAAAGTAATGAATAATAAATTAAACTACAATCTAATTATTACAGCAGTTTTTATATTTATTTTTTTAATAGCAGCAGCAGTTTCCGCAGATAATCACTCTATTAAGTCAAATGTCATTGTTTTTGGGGGAGAACCTGAAGGAGTTGCTGCTGCATGTGCATCTGCCCGTGCCGGCATGAATACAATAATTATTATGGAAAGAGAGAATCCTGGAGGTTTAATGACATATGGAGCGCTCAATTTTCTGGACTTAAACTACAATAAAAATGGTAAAAATATTAATAAAGGTTTTTTTAATGAATGGCACAAAATGATAGGTGGAAAAATTTCTTTTGATCCTCTAAAAGCAGAAAAAGCTTTTTGGAGGTTGCTCAATAATGAAAACAATATTGAAATTTTAAATAATGCCAGATTAAAAAAAGTTACAGTAAAAGAAAATAAAATTGAAAATATAGTAATAATTAAAAATGGTATACGAAAAACGCTAAAAGCAGATATAATTATTGATGCTTCTCAAGATGGAAAACTGGCAGCAGAAGCAGGAAACCCCTACTTTTATGGTCAGGAAGATATTAATATACCAAATAGAGTAATGGCTTCTACTCAGATATTAAAATTTAAAAATATAAATTATCATAAATTATATAAAAGTATTAAAAATAAAGAATTTTCTGATACCTATATTAATGAAAATCACGCCTGGGGTTTTCCTGATTTTGGAAAAAAATATATGCCGGTGGATGATATGCTGAAATTAAGAGGTCTTAATATAGTATTTACTGAAAATAGAAAAACAGCATATATTAATGCTTTACTCCTTTTTAATGTTAATCCACTTGATCCTCAATCAGTTGAAAACGCTAAAATAGGAGCCCACAGAGAAGCAGACCATATTTTGAAATATTTAAATGAAAATTTGCCTGGGTTTTCTAATGCTGTTCTGGCTGATTTTCCATCAGAACTTTACAGAAGAGAAAGTCGTCATTTTTTGACCAGGTATCAGCTCAGTGTTAAAGATCAGTTTATGCAGCGGATATTTAAAGACACAATTACCATTGCTTCTTATCCACTTGATTATCAGGCTTCTGGTAAACAATATCCTGGATTTGTGCTTTTTAATCCAGAATATTATGCTGTCCCACTCAGGTCATTATTATCTATCAACATAAATAATTTAATGATAGTTGGAAGAAGCAGTGGCTATAGTTCACTGGCAGCATCAAGTGCTCGTGTAATCCCTGTAGGAATGAATACAGGACAGGCGGCTGGTATCGCTGCTGCTGAAGCTGTAAAAAATAACTTGGAACTAATTGATATTGTATATGACAAAAATATATTAGAAAAAATAAGACAGAGTTTAAATATTGATTTAAAAAAATATCCTCAAGAAAAACCTCTTATCAGCGATGAAAAGGTTCTCCCATATTTAACCGAATTATTATCCTGGGGAATTAGTATTGGAGGATATAGTAATGATTTTAAATTAGAAGATAAAATTAATGAAAAAACATTTACTGCTATGATTCTTAAGGGGATGCAGAGAAAAGAAACTGAATTATTATATGAATGGGTTCCGGGAAGTCTGGAAACTTTGAGTAAAAATAGAAATTTAACATCTCAAAATGCCTTAAAACTATTATTAGCCGCCATGAGTAGACCTGTTCTGAAAATAAATCCAAAAGATTATTTTGCTCTTGCCGACAAATTAAACATTATTCCTGCAGAGATTAGAGATGTTTTTAAAAAGAATTCTGTGCTCCAAGGGCGGGAAGCAATAATTTTGGCAGGTCATTTTATAAATCAGTTTGAAACTCCGGAAAGACTAAAGTATATCAGAGGTGAATATTTTGACTGATTCAAATTACATTACATATTACCCTTCACCATTAGGACTGCTGAAAATAAAATTTAATATTTATGGGCTGGTTGGTATTGATTTTGAGGAAAAACTTAAAGAAATAAAAAGCAACTGTAAGGCGAACTTTTATCAGGATAAAAGACTTCTCCGTAATTATAATTTAATTTTTGATCAGTTAAATGAATATTTTACAGGTAAAAGGCATATTTTTGATTTACCACTTATTTTAGATGGTTCAGAATTTGAAATGAAAGTATGGAGTTATTTAATGAAAATACCGTATGGGAAAACAGCTGCATACAGTGAAGTGGCCAGTTCTATAGGCCATCCAAAAGCTGCTCGGGCAGTTGGTAATGCCAATAAAAAAAATCCTATAGCTATTGTAATACCATGCCATAGAGTGATTGGAGCTGATGGAAGCCTGCACGGTTATGCAAGCGGTGTATGGAGAAAAAAATGGCTTTTAAAACATGAATTAAAAAACAGTATCAAACTAGAAAGGAAGAACTGTCTTGTCTAAAGAACTACCCAAAAGAAGTGAATTATCGGAAAAATATAAATGGAATCTGAAAGATATTTATAAAAATGATGAACAGTGGGAAAAAGAATTTACTACACTACAGCAGGATATAAAAAATACGACAGAAATAAAAGCAAACATTATATCTGATGAAAAAAATCTTTTAAATGGTCTGGAAACAATATTTAATATTGAAAAAAGAATTTCCAGACTCTATACATATGCACATATGAAATATGATCAGAATACTAAAAAAGAAAAATATCAAAACTATAATAACAGAGCCATGATGCTTTATAATCAATTTTCTAACTTTGTATCTTTTTTAGTTCCCAAAATACTGGAATTAGGAGAGAAAAAATTAAATAATTATCAAGATAAAGAAGAAGATCTAAAACTATATCAGCATTTTTTTGACAATATTTTAAGGCAAAAAGATCATTACCTTTCTGAAGAAGAAGAAAAAATAATTGCACTGACAGGTGATTTAACTCAAGCTCCAGAAAGCATCTTTAGTATGCTGAATAATGCAGACCTGGAATTTCCAATTATTAAAGATGAAAAAGGTGAAGAAAAAAGACTTACACACGGTCGATATATTGATTTTTTAAAGACACAGGATAGAAATGTCCGCAAAAATGCATTTAAGGCAATGCACCAGGAATATGAAAAACTGGAAAACACCTTTGCGGCGGTACTTAATTCATCTGTGAAATCTGATATTTTTTATGCAAAGGCCCGGAAATATAGTGATTCTTTAACTGCATCACTTGATAATGATAATATTGATGTCAAAGTTTATAATAATCTGCTGGAAACAGTAGAAAAAAATCTTGACCCACTACATGAATATATGGCATTAAAAAAAGAAATTTTAAATCTGGATGAACTTCATATTTATGATACCTATACACCTCTTATTTCCAGTGTCAATTTACAGTACAAATATGAAGAGGCAAAAGAAATTTTTAAAAAAAGTATTTCACCACTGGGAAAAGATTATTTAAATATAGTTAAAAATGGGTTAAACAGCAGATGGATTGATGTTTATGAAAATGAAGGCAAAAGATCTGGTGCATATTCAAGTGGCTGTTATGGTGTACACCCTTATATTTTGCTAAATTATACTGAAGATATAAGCAATTTATTTACACTTGCTCATGAAATGGGACATGCAGTACACACCTATTATTCCAACAAAAATCAGCCTTATATATATTCAAATTATAAAATATTTGTTGCAGAAGTGGCTTCAACTTTAAACGAAAATCTTCTTGTTGATTATCTGCTTGATAATACCGATAAAAAAGAAGAAAAACTGTACCTTTTAAATCACTTTTTAGAAGGATATAGAGGTACTGTTTACAGGCAGACAATGTTTGCAGAATTTGAAAAAATTATCCATGAGATGGTAGAAGCATCTGAACCATTAACTGCCCAGAGTCTAAAAAATTTATATAAAAACCTCAATACAAAATATTTTGGAAAAGTATTAACCACAGATAAAGAACTCGATGTAGAATGGGCCAGAATTCCTCATTTTTACTACAACTTTTATGTTTATAAATATGCTACAGGATATTCAGCTGCAGCTGCGCTGGCAGAAAAGATATCTAATGAAGGTAAAAATGCATCTGAAAAATATATAAAATTTTTAAAAGCAGGTGGAAGTGATTATCCGCTCAATATTTTAAAAAAAGCAGGAGTCGATATGACAGTTCCTGATCCTATCAAAAAATCCGTAAATCGATTTGAACACTATCTAAAAATGCTTAAGGAATTAATATAAAACATGTCGTGCCTGGCCTGTGATTATTCAGCCAGGCATTTTGCAAAATAGACTTATAAATTATTTTTCGCAAGATTTAGAAAAACTATTAGATTTGACGTAACGTAAAATTATAGAGGAGTGATTAATATGAAAGAAATAATTACAAAAAAAGCTGAAAATTTACGTGAAGATATTGTTTCAACTATTCAGGAATGGATTAAAATCCCAAGTGTTGAAGGTGAACCAGCTGATAATATGCCGTTTGGTAAGAAAGTACACAAAGCTCTTACAGCTGCTTTAAAAAAAGGAGAAGAGCTGGGATTTAAAGTGAAAAATGTAGATAATTATGCTGGACATATAGAAATTGGTGAAGGAGAAGATATACTTGCAGTCCTCTGCCACCTGGATGTAGTTCCAGAAGGAAGTGGCTGGACATATCCGCCATATGCAGCTGAAATACATGATGGGAAAATATACGGTCGCGGAACAATAGATGATAAAGGACCTGCTGTGGCAGCATTATATGCACTAAAGATTGTAGATGAATTGGATATAAAATTAAATAAAAAAGTAAGACTTATACTTGGTACAAACGAAGAATCAGGAATGAAAGGAATTGATTATTATCTAAAAAAAGAAAAAATGCCTGACCTTGCCTTTAGTCCTGATGCAACTTTTCCTGCTATATATGCTGAAAAAGGAATACTTGATCTTGAATTTACGTACCCCCTGAAAAAAAGTAATTCCAGTGTCAGTATTTTATCTATAAAAGGTGGTAGTGCCAGAAATATGGTACCTGACTTCTGTGAAGTAAAATTGGAAGGTATTGATAAAAAAACAGCTGAAAATCTTTTATCAGATCTTGATTATGATAAAGGTGCTTTAAATTTAGAAGAAAACAATTCTATTTTAACTGCCAGCTATAAAGGTGTTTCAGCCCATGGAAGTACTCCTCAAGAAGGAGTTAATGCTATTTCTAGATTACTAAGACTACTGCCTGTTTTAGTAAATGATGACAACCCTGCTGCTGAATTTATCAATTTTTACAACAAAAAAATTGGATTAGAATCTGATGGTAAGTCAATCGGCTGTGCTGATAATGATCAGGTTTCCGGTGATCTTACTTTTAATGTTGGAGTTATTGATCTTGATACTGATAAAGTTAAATTTTATGTAAATATTAGATATCCTGTAAGTTCAGATGGAGATAAAGTTATTAATGATATTAAAGAAAGTATCCCGAAAAAATTAATTGTCAAAAAATATAGTGAAGCAAAACCTCTATTTGTAGAAAAAGATGATCCATTTATTGTAACTTTAATGAATGCCTATCGAGAATTTACAGGTGATGATAGAGATCCTATTGCAATTGGTGGAGGAACATATGCTAGAAAAATGAAAAAAGGAGTTGCCTTTGGACCTCTATTTCCTGGTGAAAAAGAGCTGGCCCACCAAAAAGACGAATTTATTTCCATTGATAATTTAATTAAAAGTACTGCAATTTATGCTAAGTCAATAATTGACATTGCTGGTGCAAAATAGTTGGTTTTAAAATTCAATGTTTTTTTAGGTTTATTAAAAACAGAGGAGGGATTATTATGAACCTGAAAAAAGAATATGCAGAAAAATTAATTTCTTTTTTGAATCAATCACCTACTGCATATCATGCTGCTGCAAATACTGAAGAAAAACTTAAGGCTGCTGGATTTCTTGAGCTGAATCCAGAATCTGACTGGGATCTACTGCCGGGAAAAAGTTATTTTTTGAGCAGGAACAAATCAGCTTTAATAGCCTTTACCATAGGTAAAGATGAGTTGGAAGAGGGGATTAGAATGATTTCCGCTCATACTGACAGTCCATCTTTAAAACTAAAACCAGAACCAATATATCAGAGCAGTGACAATTATATTCTTCTTAATACAGAAATTTATGGTGGTCCAATACTTAATACCTGGTTTGACAGACCATTATCAGCTGCAGGCAAAGTTGTAACAAAGGGGAAATCTACTTTTGAAGCAGAAGTTTCTCTTATTGATTTAGAAAAAAACATAGCTGTAATTCCCAATCTTGCTATTCATCTGAATAGAGATATTAATAATGGTATAAAAATAGATAAGCAGAAAGATTTAAGAGCAGTAATTGATTTAGCAAGCAAAAAAAATCCTGATTATCTGAAAGAAATTATTGCAGAAAAAATTGATAAAAAAATAGATAAAATACTGGATTTTGAATTATTTTTGTACAGCAGGCTGAAGGGAAGTTTTTGTGGAACAGATGATCAGTATATTTCTGCTGGCAGACAGGATAATCTGTCCATGGTACATGCAGGACTTACCGCACTGCTGGAAAGTAAAAATCAGTCGTGTTCTAAAATGCTCATTTTATATGATAATGAAGAGATTGGCAGCAGAACCCGTCAGGGAGCAGATTCTCCTTTTTTGCTTGATACAATAAATAGAATTCTGAAAAGCCTTAATAAAAGTGATGATTTTTACAAAATTATGGAAAAATCTTTTTTGATATCAGCAGATATGGCTCATGCTGTTCATCCCAATTTTGAAAAAAAATATGATGAAACAAATAAACCACTTTTAAATAGAGGATCTGTATTAAAATATAATGCAAATCAGAATTATACCACCAATTCAGAAACAGCTGCTGTTTTAATAGATATTATGAAAAATAATAATATTCCATTTCAGACATTTGCTAATAGATCTAATCAAAAAGGAGGTTCAACTATTGGTCCACTTGCAGCAACTCAGGTAAACATAAAAAGCATAGATATAGGCAGCCCATTACTGGCCATGCATTCTATTAGAGAAATGGGTGGAAGTAGTGATCATTACTATATAATTAAAACTATGCAGAACTTTTATGATATTTAATATTTTTGAATAATTTAGGGAGATGATATATTTGCAGAATTCTTTTGATAAATTTGATAAAATAGTCGAAAGAAAAAATACTTTATCGGTCAAATGGGATAATTGCCAGTCAATATTTAATAATGATGATATTTTACCAATGTGGGTGGCTGACTCTGACTGGAAAACCGTTCCAGAGGTTATTGAAAAATTGAAAAGCAGAGCTGAACACGGAGTTTTTGGCTACTGCTATGCAGATGACAAAATAAAAGAAAGTATTATAAACTGGATAGAAAGAAAATATAACTGGAAAATAAAAAAAGAGTGGATTGTATTTGATACAGGGGTTGTGCCTGCACTTAATTTTACTCTAAACATGATTACAGATCCATCAGACGGAGTTATTATTCAGCCACCTGTATACCGGCCCTTTTTTGAAGCAGTAGATAACAATCACTGTGAACTGATAAAAAATAACCTAATCTACAAAAATGGGAAATATGAGATGAATTTTAATAATCTGCAGAAAATAATAGATGATTATAAAAATAATAATAAAACTGTCAAAGCGGTCATTTTATGTAGCCCACATAATCCAGTAGGAAGAGTCTGGAATAAGAACGAAATAAATAAATTAATAAAAATTGCAGAAAAAGAAAACATTTATATATTATCAGATGAAATTCACTGTGATTTAACATATCCAGGTATCAAACACTTTCCTACCGCACTTATAGGTGAAAATTACAGAGAAAAAATTATTACTTATATGGCTCCCAGTAAAACTTTTAATATTGCAGGACTACATACTTCATATACAATTATTACTAATAAAAAGCTGCGTGATAAATATACTGATATTAAACACGGTTTTTCTTCTGGAAACAGTCCTTTTGGCCTGGATGCACTAAAAACTGCCTATAATAAAGGGGATAACTGGCTTAATAATCAGCAGCATTATTTAAAAGGAAATCTGGATTATACAGCTGATTATTTAAAAAAAGAGATTCCAGAAATAAAATTGATCTATCCAGAAGGAACTTATCTGCTCTGGCTTGACTGCAGAGATTTGGGGTTTGAAAACAATGAAAATTTAATTGACTTTTTCAATAATAAAGCTGAGGTTGGACTCAACCCAGGCATTTGGTTTGGAGAAAGCGGCAGCGGATTTATGAGAATGAATATAGCCTGTCCAAGATCAATTTTAAAAAAAGGGCTGGATAGGATTAATAAGGCTGTTAAAAAAATTAGGGGATGATTTTATGAAAATATATATATCTGCTGATATGGAGGGTATTTCCAGTATAAATTCTGGCGATGAGACATACAGAGAAAATAAAAAATATCCTGCTGCCTGCAGGAAAATGGTTAAAGAAGTTAATAAAGTAATAGAATATCTGCAGGCTGAAGGGGTTAATGAAATCCTGGTCAATGACTCACATGGTGATATGAAAAACATCAAACGCAGTGAACTTTCTTCTGCAGCTGAATTAATTACTGGTAATGAAAAATCACTGAGTATGATGGAAGGTATAGATGAAAGCTTTGATGGTGCAATTTTTGTGGGTTATCACGCGCGAGCTGGAACATCTGAAGCAATTTTAGATCATACTTATACAGGTAAAATACATAATATTAAAGTCAATGGAAAATTGATGGGCGAAATAGGAATTAATGCCAGGATAGCAGGATATTTTTCTGTGCCTGTAATTGCTGTGACCGGTGATCAATCTGCTATCAGAACTGCAAAAAGTGAAATAAATGATCATATTGGAATAATAGTTAAAAAATCTTTGGGCAGAGAGTGTGCTATAGTATCTGACTTTTCCGCAGTAGCTAAAAAAATAAAAAGTGGAATTTCTAAAGCAATATCCCAAATAGATGAATTTAAACCAACTATGGAAAAAGGAGAAATTAATTTTGATGTTGAATTCAGCAAATCAATATTTGCAGAGAGAGCAGCTGTAATACCTGGTATTGAAAAACTAGATACGAGAACAATTAGAATAAAAGATGAAGATTATATAGATGTCTTTAAACTATTTAGAGCAGTTATTAATATAAACAGCTGACTAATTTAAAAATATGCTGAATAACAGCAATTTTGTAGGAGGATTAATTTGAAAAAGATAATTATTATCGGCGGTGGACCAGCAGGTATTATGGCTGCACTGCAGGCTGTTTCTAATAACAGTGATGTAAAAATAATAGAGAGAAATAAAAAACCTGCTCAGAAAATTCTCTATACAGGAAAAGGCCGCTGCAATATTAGTAATTATTCGGATATTAATGTACATATAAACAATATAGTTGATAATGCCAGATTTTTATACAGCTCTCTTGCTGAATTTGATGCTTATTCTTTATTTTCCTTTTTTTCCAAACTTGGTTTTGAACTAAAAATAGAGCGAGGCAACAGAATATTTCCAGCTTCTGATCGAGCCAGGGATGTTCAAAATATATTAATAAAAGAACTTAAAAAGAACAATATTGCCGTAATAAATGATTTTGCTGAAGAAATAACTGTAAAAAACAAAAAAGTTGCCGGAGTTAAATTAAAAAAAAGAGGTTACTTAAAGGCAGATAAAATTATACTCGCAGCTGGTGGAGCTGCTTATCCTTTAACAGGTTCAGATGGTAACGGATTTGCGTCTGCTGAGAAATTAGGCCATACAATTATTACTCCAAAACCTGCCTTAGTACCGCTGCGCACACAAGAAAAGTGGATAAAATATTTAAAAGGTTTAAAATTAAAAAATACTGCTGTTTATGTATACGGCAACAGTGGAGAAAAAATATATGAAGATTTTGGGGAAATGGAATTTATAAAAGGTGGAATTTCCGGCCCGATTGTTCTGTCAGCAAGTATGTATATTGATTTCAGCAAATCTCCAAAATACACATTTTCAGCAGATTTAAAACCTGCTCTAACTACTGAACAGTTGAATAAAAGACTGATTAGGGACTTTAAAAAATATGGCAGCAAAAAATTTAAAGACGGTCTTGATGCTCTACTACCACAGAAACTGATACCAACTTTTGTAGAATTATCAAAAATTCCATATGATAAAAAGTGCAGCCAGATAACTGTATTGGAAAGAGAAAAAATTGTTCATCTGCTAAAGAATTTTAATTTAACAATAACGGACAAATTTAGTTTTTCCAGAGCTATTATAACAAGGGGAGGAGTATCTACTGCAGAAATCGATCCTCAGACTATGGAATCAAATTTGATTAAAAATCTCTATTTTGCAGGAGAAATAATAGATTGTGCAGCTTTAACCGGTGGCTTTAATCTGCAGATTGCCTTTTCAACAGGCTATAAAGCAGGCAGAAACGCAAAAGAATAGCCACAGCTAAAAAGCTGTGGCTTTATATTCAGCATGAGTTATTCAGCATTTTCTTTGTCATAATTCTGCAGTTTGTTAGTAATAACCTGATTTACAGAATTCATCAACTGATTAAAATGTTTCTGTGCTTCATTAAAATCAGAGATAAGTTCGTTTTTTTGCATTTTTTGTTCCATTGCAGCTAATTCTTGCTGCTGATCCTGAGTTATCTGCTTACCATTCTGCTGCATCATCTGTACCTGCTGATATTTGGCATTTAACTCATCTAACATTTCTTTTGCCTCACTATCTTCTACCATGTTAGATTCCTTTTCTTTCAGGTCCTGAAATTCTTTTGATTCTACAATTGCATCTGCCAGTTTTTCGGCATGATTCATTACTGTTGCCATTATTTCACCTCATTTTTTAGTTTTATCAACCAATACTTATGTTAACATCTGCATAAGCCAATGTCAAATTAGCAGTATTCGATAAAAAAATAGAGTATAATAGAGCTAAAAATATCTTAAAATCTTATTTGCATATATAATAAATTTTTGATTATAATAGATTAAAGAAAAGCTGATGGAGGTGTATTAATTGAGCAGTAATATTGTTCAGAAACACATTTTTGTATCAGGACGAGTACAGGGGGTTGGTTTTAGAGCCTTTTTGCGCAGTCAGGCTGCCGGACTTAAAATAAAAGGATGGGCTAAAAACCTCCGTGATGGCAGAGTAGAAATAGTAATTCAGGGAGAAAAAGAAAAAATAAAACAGATGATTTCTTTTATTAAAGAAGGACCTTCATTTGCAGATGTTAAGCATATTGAAATTCAGGATGAAAATCTCGGTGAATTTGAACAGTTTGAAATAAGATTTTAAAAACAAAATCTTAAATATCAAGATACAGATTAAAAGGGAGGGAAAAACTTTGCGTAAAGCCTTATTACTTGTTGACCTTCAGAATGATTTTTATGAAAATGGTAATCTTGCAGTTTCTGAAGCATCTAAAATTAATCCTGCTGTAAATAAACTGCTATCTAATAATAGTTATAATATTGTTATAGCATCACAGGACTGGCATCCTGCCGGCCACAGGAGTTTTGCCTCCACTCATAATATGGAAGCATTTACACCTTATGAAAAAGAAAAGGGAATTGGTCCTGTACTATGGCCTGATCACTGTATTCAGGGCACATATGGGGCTGATTTTCACCCGGATATAGATAGCAATAAATTTGATTATATACTGCGTAAAGGTACCGAAAATGATGTTGACAGTTATTCTGCATTTCAGGATAATGATGGTACAGACCTGGGCTTAAATGGACTGTTAAAGGGATTAAATATTAAAGAAATAGATATCTGCGGCCTTGCATTTGATGTCTGTGTAAAATATACGGCTTTAGATGCAGTAAATAATAATTTTAAAACAAATATATTTCTACCGGCTGTAAAAGCTGTAGATAAAAAAAATTTTAATCAGCATGCAGATGATTTAAAAGAAAATGGTGTTAATTTAAAGAGGGAGGTTTAATTGTTGGATGATATATTAATCACAGCTACAAGTACTTTTGGAATGGAAGCACTTGTAAAAAAAGAAATAAAAAAATTAGGATATGAAATTACTGAAGTAAAAAACGGTAGAACAACTTTTAAAGGAGATCTAAAGGCAGCAGCAGAAGCCAATCTCTGGTTGAGAACAGCAGAAAGAGTATTAATTAAAATGGGAGAATTTAAAGCGGAGAACTTTGATCAGCTTTATGAAGGAGTAAAAAATCTTCCCTGGAGTGAGTGGCTTCCTAAAAACGCTGAATTTCCTGTCAGTGGAAAATCTATTGATTCAAAACTTGACAGTGTACCTGCCTGTCAGTCTGTCACCAAAAAAGCTGTCGTAGACAGTATGAAAGAAAAATATAATATCAGCTGGTTTGAAGAAGATGGAGCAGAATTTCCAATAGAAGTGGCACTTTATAAAGATAAAGCAGTACTTACAATTGACACTTCTGGAACAGGACTCCACAAAAGAGGCTACAGAAAAGCTTCTGTAGCAGCTCCCCTGCAGGAAACTATTGCAGCAGGTATGATTTATCTAAGCAGATGGGACAGAGATCGCATACTGATTGATCCTTTTGCTGGATCAGGTACCATACCTATAGAAGCTGCCATGATGGCAAAAAACATTGCACCAGGTTTAAATAGGGATTTTGCAGCAGAAAAGTGGTCCATCTTTGAAAATGGACTCTGGGGGAAAGTAAGAAAAGAGGCTGAAGAAAAAATAAACCATTCTGCAGATGCTAGATTAATAATGGGATATGATAGTGACCCGGATTCTGTAAGTGCAGCGCGTTATAATGCTGAGAATGCTGGAGTATCTGATCTGATTCACTTTCAGGAAAAAGATTTTAAAGACTTTTCTACAGGTCGAAAGTACGGCTATATTATCTGTAATCCACCTTATGGGGAAAGGCTGTCAGAACGTAAAGAGGTAGAAGAACTTTACCGTCAGATGGGAGAAAAACTTCTTCCTCTTGAAACCTGGTCCTATTATATTCTATCATCACACTCTAATTTTGAAGATATTTTCGGAAAAAAAGCCAGCAAACGACGCAAACTATACAATGGTGGTATAGAATGTCAGTATTATCAATATTACGGCCCCTGGCCGCCGAGAAATTAGTTGAAAGGAGCTTAATTTTGTTTAAAAATATAAAATCATATTTACCTTATATTTCAGGCTCTATTTTCAGCATAATATTCGGATTTTCGTTTTTGTTCACCAAGGAGGGACTGGAGATAATATCTCCTTTTCACCTGCTTGGTTTTCGTTTTGCACTTGCAGCAGTTTCCCTGACTATTTTAAAAATAGCTGGATTTATTGATATCAGCTTTAAAGGAAAAAATATTAAAATGCTGTTAGTTCTGGCACTGTTTCAGCCCGGCCTTTATTTTATATTTGAAACAAGTGGAATAATGTATACTACTTCTTCAGAAGCCGGAATGATGATCGCACTAATTCCTGTTATTGTAACTATAATAGGTGCCATTTTTTTAGATGAAAAACCCACTTTCAAGCAGATATTATTTGTCATACTATCTGTGGCCGGTGTGTTATTTATAGTATTAAACAGAGGCAGCAGTAAAATAGAAGGTAATTTTTTAGGACTGGCTTTATTATGTGGTGCTGTTACTGCAGGTGCCTTATACAATGTCCTTTCGCGAAAATTATCACTACATTTTCGTCCGGTAGAAATTACTTATATTATGATGTGGTTTGGAGCCATATTATTTAATCTTATATCTTTAGTTAATAAAAATTTTTCTTTAAGCAATTATTTTACTCCATTAACCAATATAAAGGTGCTAAGTGCTGTTATATATCTTGGTATATTTTCATCAGTAATTGCATTTTTTATGATGAATTACACTCTTTCGAGAATCAATGCAGCTCAGGCTGCTGTATTTGCCAATTTAACTACAGTTGTCTCAATAATTGCCGGTGTTTTTTTTAGAGATGAAAGTTTTTATTTCTTTCAGGGTATTGGTGCTTTTATGATTATACTTGGAGTTTGGGGAACAAATTATTTTGCAAAACCTGTAAAATTAAAGAAGGAGGAATTATAATTTGAAAAATTATAATATAGCTGTAGTTGGTGCCACTGGACTTGTTGGCAGAGAAATGCTTAAAATTTTTAAAGAAAGAAATTTCCCGATAAATACTCTCCGCTTATTTGCTTCCAGCCGCTCTGCAGGAAAAAAATTAGAATTTTTAGGGAAAGATATAATAGTAGAAGAGGTAGAGGAAAATTCTTTTAAAAATATCGACATAGCACTTTTTAGTGCAGGCAGCAGTGCTGCTGAAGAAATTGCACCTCTAGTTACAAAAAATGGTGGTGTAGTTATTGATAACAGCAGTGCTTTTAGGATGAATAAAGATGTTCCATTGGTAGTACCTGAAGTAAACGGCAGTATACTTACTGATAAGGTGTCAATAATTGCTAATCCAAACTGTTCTACCATACAGATGGTAGTTGTTTTACAGCCACTATTAAAAAAATATGGTCTTAAAAGACTGGTTATAAGTACATACCAGGCTGTTTCTGGAGCCGGTAAAAAGGCAGTAGATGAACTGCTTTCTCAGAGTAGATCATTTTTAAATAATGAAGAAATTAAAAAAGAAAATTTTAACCATCAGATAGCGTTTAATTCTATTCCTCAAATTGATGATTTTTTGGAAAATAATTATACAAAAGAAGAGATAAAAATGGTAAATGAAACCAGAAAAATTTTAAATGAGAACAAACTGTCCATTACAGCAACCTGTGTAAGAACTCCTGTAATATTCGGACATGCTGAATCAGTTAATGTGGAACTTAAACGCGAATTTGATCTTGAGGAATTAAAAAATGAATTAAATAATTTTAAAAATATTAAAGTAGTAGATAATCCAGAAAAAGAACTTTATCCTTTGCAGACTGATACTGAAAAAACAGATAAAATTTTGGTGGGACGTATTAGAAGAGATTATTCTCAAAAAAATTCTGTTAATCTCTGGATAGCTGCTAATAATCTCCGCAAAGGTGCTGCTTTAAATACTGTTCAGATTGCTGAATACTTAATTGAAAATAATTTAATAAGTTAAGAAAACTATTTGGCCACTTGTTTTTTTATCATCATCAATGTATAATAGTAATAACGCTTTGAGAACGGATATGTATTATTTTGTCGTTAATTATATTTTATTTTAAGTATGGTAGTTGTTGTTTTAATTTGATGAAAATGTTTGTTTTTTAAATATTTTGGAGGTGTTTTGTTTTATAAATGAGTAAGAAAAATAAAATAAGTGAAGTTACGATGACTCCTCTCGGTGGAGTGGGAGAGATTGGAAAGAATATGATGGTACTTGAAATCGGGGATGAAATGTTAATTGTAGATTCAGGTGTTAAATTTCCGGAAAATGATCTTTTAGGGATTGATCTAGTTATTCCTGATTTCAGTTATGTCCTGGATAATAAAGACAGGGTTAATGGAATTGTTTTAACACATGGACATGAAGACCATATAGGAGGACTCCCATATCTGCTTAAGGATCTGGATGTCCCTGTTTATGGAACTAAATTAACTCTCGGTTTTCTGGAAGGGAAGTTAAAAGAACATCAGCTGTTAAAGGATAGAAGGCTCAAAGTTGTGCATCCAGGTAAAAAAATCAATGTCGGCAGTTTTACTGTAGAGTTTGTACGGGTAAATCACAGTATTGCTGATACATGTGCACTGGCTCTTCATACTCCTTTAGGTCCAATTATCTATGCAAGTGATTTTAAATTTGATCAGACTCCTATAGATGGTGAAGTTGCTGATTATCACAAACTTGCAGAACTTGGTGATAGTGAGCAGGGGGTGCTGGCCCTCTTTTCTGACAGCACCAATGTTGAAAGAGAAGGATATACTCTTTCTGAAAGAGTTGTCGGTAAAACAGTAGATGAAATTTTTAGAGGGGCGCGAGAAAGGATTATTGTTGCAACATTTGCTTCTAATATTCACCGTGTACAGCAGGTTGTAGATGCGGCTTTTAAATATGATAGAAAAATTGCCTTTACCGGCAGAAGTATGATAAACAATGTTGATATTGCCCGTCGACTTGGATATCTGCAGATTCCTGATGACATGATTGTAGATATTAGAGAATGTTCAAATCTGCCTGACAGTAGAGTTACACTGCTTACAACAGGGAGTCAGGGAGAACCTATGGCTGCTTTAACTAGAATGGCAAGAGGTGATCATTACCATATAAATATTAAAGATGGTGATACAGTTATGATCTCTGCTTCAGCAATACCGGGCAACGAAAAATTTGTAGGTGAAACTATAAATAAATTATTTAAGCGCGGAGCAAATGTTATTTATGAAAATGTATCCGGTGTCCATGTTTCCGGACATGCCAGTCAGGAAGAACTTAAGTTAATGTTAAATCTTGTTAAACCAAAGTTTTTTGTGCCAACACATGGAGAATTTAGACATCTTTACAAACATGCAGACCTAGCTGAGAAAAATGGTATACCTAAAGAGAATATCTATATTGCAGAAATTGGTGATAAAATTAAATTTACTGACAGTTCGGTCAGTAAAGAGTGCAGTGTTCAGTCCGGGGATGTTCTAATAGATGGTCTTGGTATTGGAGATGTCGGAAATATTGTACTGAGAGACAGAAGACTTTTATCTGAGGACGGTATTATCATTGTTGTTGTTACAATCGACAAAAAAGGTAATATACTTGCTGGACCGGATATTATAACAAGAGGATTTGTTTATATTAGGGAATCTGAAGAACTAATCGAAGCAGCAACACAGCGTGTTGAGGATTCTCTAAAAGAATGTGAAGAAAAAAATATTACAGAATGGTCTGTGCTTAAAAATACTATCCGCAATTCATTAAATAATTATATATATAAGAAAATTAAGAGAAATCCAATGATTTTACCAATAATAATGGAAGTATAATTATTTTGATTTTAACCAACTGCTTAAAAACAGCTGGTTTTATATGTTTGCACATATTTACTGCATAATATAGAATAATAGATAAGTAAATAAATTTTGAGGAGTTGGAGAATAAATGTCATTTTTTCAGGCAGTTTTTTTGGGATTAATACAGGGATTAACAGAATTTTTGCCTATCAGCAGTTCAGGTCACCTTGTATTATTTCAGTATTTTTTTCAAATAAAAGAAAAGCAGATGCTTTTTAATGTTTTTTTACATTTAGGTACACTCATACCAATTTTTATTATTTTTTGGACTGAAATAAAAGAAATATTATTATTAAAAAAAAATCGACACAGAGAAACTATTTTTATTTTATTGGCAGTAATACCAACAGGAATTATCGGCATTTTATTTGAAGATTTTTTTGAAAGCTTATTTTCCAATCCTATTGTAACAGGATTTATGCTAATAATTACTGGAATTATTTTATATATTACTGAAAAATACAGTAGTGGTGATAAAGAGATAGAAAATCTTAAATTCTGGCAGCCTGTTATTGTTGGACTGGCTCAATCAGGTGCAATAATTCCTGGAATTTCTCGTTCTGGTTCTACAATTGCTGCTTCACTTCTACAGGGATTAAACAGAACATCTGCAGCCAGATTTTCATTTCTTATTTCTATACCTGTCATTGCCGGTGCAGGAATTTTACAGCTTAAGGATATTCCTACAGCTGGACTGGGCAGCTTAAATGTTATCCCAATTTTGGCAGGTATTATTTCTGCTGCATTATCAGGCTTTTTTGCCATAAAATTTTTATTAAAAATTTTAAAAGAAGGAAAATTGGTCTATTTTAGTTATTACTGCTGGATAATAGGTATATTTGTAATTATATCTGCAGGATTATTAAAGTAATTAAAGAATTATTATTGATAGAAGGGAGGACTCAGGGTGAGCCGAAACACCAACAACAAAAATCATATAGAAAAAAGAAAAAACGAGATTCTGGGCATTTTTTTTATTACCCTGGGTATAATCAGCGGAATTTCTCTATTAAGCTCTTCAGCAGGAATGCTCGGAAGTTTTATTTCCAGATTATATTACTATTTGCTCGGCTATGGAGCCTATACAGTTCCCATTATTTTTGTATATCTTGGAATTAAATTTATTAAATCGGAAAAAATTAAATTTTCTCTCCGTTCTGCCGGTTTTTTTATAACTATAATAGCTGTAATTAGTATAATAAATTTAACTGACAGAAATTTTAATAATATCGAACAAGCTGCTGACAGCAGTGGTGGTATTATTGGTCAATCTGTAAGCTGGTTTTTATTTAAATTATTTGGGAAAACAGCAGCATATACAGTTCTTTCAATAGTTCTTTTTACAGGTATATTTCTCTGGTTTGATATATTTTTGGACAGCTTATTTGCAAAAATTAAAAAAGCATTTTTATTTCCATTAGAATTATCTGCAAAAATAAAAAATAAATTTTTAAATGAAGCCGACAGTTTAAAAATATTTTATTATAATACAATGAATAAAATTAAAAATATATCTCAAAGTAGGAAGAAAAAGGAAGATAACAGACAAAAAAATCAAATTAACAGAGATAGTTTAGATATTACAGAAGATACTTCTGAAAGTAGTTTGGAATCTTATAACAATTCTGATGTAATGGAAGAAGAAAATAAAATTAAGCCTAAAAAAACATTATCAAAAAAGAAACTGATTGAAGACTTTGATTTGACAAAAGATCAGTCTAAAAACATTAAAGAAAAGGGAGAAAAAAGAGGAAATTATAATTTTCCGGGGATTTCACTATTAAACAGCAGTGGCAAGAAAAAAATTAAACTTGAAAATAAAAGCAAACTTTTAGAAGAAACTCTGGCAAGCTTTGGAGTTAATGCAAAAGTAATTAATGTAAATCACGGTCCAACAATTACAAGATACGAAATACAGCCTGCTACAGGAGTCAAAGTAAGCAAAATCGTAAATCTATCAGATGATATAGCTCTTGCTTTAGCGGCTCGTGATGTACGTATTGAAGCACCTATTCCTGGTAAAGCTGCTGTTGGAATAGAGGTACCCCACGGTAAAAATGTAAATGTATCTTTTAGAGATGTAATTGCTTCTAATGAATTTCAAAATGCAGATGCACAGCTAACTTTAGCTCTGGGTAAGGGTATAGATGGGGAAACAATAGTTTTTGATCTAAGTAAAATGCCTCATCTGCTGGTAGCTGGTGCTACGGGTTCAGGAAAAAGTGTATGTATCAATACAATGATAAGCAGTATTTTGTACAGATCGCATCCTGATGAAGTTAAGCTGCTGCTGGTTGATCCTAAAAAAGTAGAATTAAATACATATAGAGGGCTGCCCCATCTGCTGACACCAGTGGTAACCGATCCGAAAAAAGCAGCAAATGTTCTAAAACTGGTGGTCGATGAAATGGAAAGCCGCTATGAGCTGTTTTCTGAAACAGGCAGTCGGGGTATAGAATCATATAATAAACAGTGTGAAATTGAAGAAGAAAAACTCCCTTATATTGTTGTCATTATAGATGAACTGTCTGACTTAATGATGGCTGCACCCGGTGAGGTAGAAGACAATATCTGTCGGCTTGCCCAAATGTCCAGAGCGGCCGGCATTCATTTGATTATTGCAACTCAGAGGCCTTCAGTTGATGTAATTACTGGATTAATAAAAGCTAATATACCGAGCAGAATTTCTTTTGCAGTATCTTCTCAAACTGATTCTCGAACTATTCTGGACATGGGGGGAGCAGAAAAACTGCTGGGTAAAGGTGATATGCTTTTTGCCCCTGTAGGAATACAGAAACCGCTCCGCATACAGGGGGCTTTTTTAACAAATGAAGAAATCAATAAAATCACTAATTTTGTAAAAAATCAGGCTTCAGCAGATTATAAAATAGAAACTGAAGATATAAAGGATGTTGAACTTTCTTTAGATGATGAACAGGATGCATTATATGAAGAAGCGGTTAAATTAGTGGTAAAATATAGAGCTTCTATTTCCATGCTTCAGAGGAGATTACATATCGGTCATTCCAGGGCAGCTAGATTAATAGATCAAATGGAAGAAGACGGTATTGTCGGCCCTTATGCTGGCAGTAAACCACGTGAAGTACTAATAGAGGAAGATGATCTGGATCAAATAATAGAAGATAATTTTAACAATATCTAATTCAATTTTGAGGGGGGATTTTAGTGCATGAAGATGCTAATTTTGCAGTTGAAATGATAAATATCACAAAAAGATTTCCGGGTGTCACAGCAAATGATAAAATTAATTTTCAGTTAAAAAAAGGAGAAATTCATGCTTTACTCGGGGAAAATGGTGCAGGAAAATCAACATTAATGAAATGTCTTTATGGACTTTATCAGCATGATGAAGGTCAGATATTTATTAACGGCAAAAAAGTGGAGATAAGTTCACCCAATATTGCAATTAAATATGGAATTGGTATGGTTCATCAACATTTTATGCTTGTACCTCCATTTACAGTCGCTGAAAATATTGTACTGGGTAGTGAACCTACAAAAAATTTTATGATAGATCGAAAAAAAACTGTTGAAGAAGTTAATTCTCTTTCAAAACAGTACGGATTAAATGTCGATTCTCAGTCAGCTGTACAGGATATCTCGGTTGGAATGCAGCAGAGAGTTGAAATTTTGAAGGCCCTCTACAGGGGAGCAAATATACTAATACTAGATGAACCAACAGCAGTTTTAACACCCCAGGAGGTAGATGAACTAATAGATATAATGAAGAGCCTAACAGATGAAGGAAAATCTATAATTTTTATTACCCATAAGCTTAAAGAAGTTAAAGCTATTGCTGATAGAGTTACAGTAATTAGAAACGGAAAATTAATAGATACTGTCTATACTAAAGATACTACTACTAATGAACTTGCGAAAATGATGGTTGGAAGAGAAGTAATTTTAGAAGTTGATAAAGATAAAGCAGAACCGGGGGAAGTCATTCTTGAGGCTGCTGATCTGTATGCCAAAAACAATAGAGGTCTTACTGCTTTAAATGGGTGTTCTTTTAATGTACATAAAGGGGAAATTCTGGGGATAGCTGGTGTTGAAGGAAACGGTCAGAGTGAGCTCACTGAAGTTTTAACAGGTTTAAGAAAACTAGAAAAAGGTGCTGTAAAATTAAAAGGAAAAAATATTTCCAGTTTTAGTACTAGAGATATTATTGAAAATGGTGTGGGGCATATTCCTGAAGACCGTCAGAAAAGAGGACTTGTACTGGAGTTTACTATTTTTGAAAATTTAATACTTGGTAATCATTACAAATTCCCTTATGCAAAAAATGGAAAAATGAATTACAATAAAATTAAGGCATCTGCCCGAAAATTAATTAAAGATTTTGATATTAGGACTCCTAGTGAAAATGTAATGGCAAAATCTCTTTCTGGAGGAAATCAGCAGAAAGTTATTCTGGCAAGAGAATTTGCCAGAGATCCTGATCTTCTACTGGCTGCACAGCCAACAAGAGGTGTTGATGTAGGTGCAATAGAATTTATCCACAGCAAATTAATAGAACAGAGAGATGCAGGAAAGGCAGTTCTTCTTATATCTCTGGAACTTGATGAAATTCTTTCACTTTGTGATAGAATTGCAGTTATATATGAAGGTGAAATTGTTGATATCCTTGAGCAAGAAGAAGCCACAGAAGAAAAACTTGGTCTAATGATGGCCGGAGCAGAAAATGATAAAGCTAAGGGAGATGATACAGATGGCCGATAATGATAAAATAGTGGCAGAAAAAAAAGAAGAAAACCGCTATTATAAATGGTTGGCCAGTATGATTATTCCTGTACTGGCTGTTATTACAGGCCTTTTAGTCGGTGCTATATTTATGCTTGCAATTGGAAGAGACCCTGTCCAGGCTTATATTGTTCTTTTTAACAGTGCGTTTGGCAGTTTAAACGGATTTGCAGAAACACTTGTTAATACTACACCACTAATTTTTACAGGCCTTGCGGTAGCATTTGCCTTCCGCACAGGACTTTTTAATATTGGTGGTGATGGTCAGTTTTTAATCGGATATATCGCATCTACCTGGTTGGGCTTTTTCTTTCAGCTGCCTTTATTTATACATCTTCCTCTGGCTCTACTTGGTGGAATGGTAGCAGCAGGACTGTGGGGAGGATTTGCAGGTTTACTTAAAGCAAAGCTGGGCGTACATGAAGTTATAACAACTATTATGATGAACTATATAGCTTTATATCTTGTCTCTTATTTAACCGGTGGTCCACTAAAAGCAAGTGGATTTATGCCGGCTACTCCTAAAATAGCTGATACAGCCAAACTAATGCGTCTGCTTCCTTTTGGAAGATTAAATGCAGGTTTTATTGTGGCTCTTGTTGCTGCTTATATAGTTTATTATATTTTGTGGAGAACAACTTTAGGTTACGAAATTAGAGCTGTTGGATTAAATCCTAATGCAGCTGAGTATGGAGGAATTAAAGCTGCCAGAAACATGATACTGGCTATGTTTATAAGTGGATGTCTTGCCGGTCTGGCAGGTGTAACCCAGTCACTTGGTTTGGAATTTAGAGCCTACCAGCCTTTTGGATTTATTGGTTATGGTTTTACAGGTATAGCAGTTGCACTGCTGGGTAAAAATCATCCTGCTGGTGTGGTCCTGGGAGCATTTCTCTTTGGTATACTGCAGCGGGGGTCAATGCTGATGCAGAGTATTGCAGGAGTTCCAAAAGAAGTAATTGAAATAATACAGGCAATTATTATACTCTTTGTAGCTGCAGAATATTTATTTACACTTCTTTCTAATAGAATTAAAAAATACAGAAAGGAGACTCCAGATGTTAATTAATAATATTATTTCTTTATTGAATACAAGTTTAAGAATGGCAGCTCCACTTATACTAGCAGCTCTGGGAGGAGTTTTTTCCGAACGGTCAGGTGTTATAAATATTGCCCTGGAAGGTATTATGCTCATAAGTGCATTTATGGCTATGGTAGGCTCTTATCTAACTGGAAACCCATGGATTGGGGTATTGGCCGCTGTATTTTTTGGTGGTCTTGTAGCAGCAGTACACGCCTTTGTTTCTATACATTTAAAAGCTAATCAGGTTGTTAGCGGTACAGCTATCAATATTTTTGCAGCAGGAGTTACAAGCTTTATGCTGAGGGTTATGTTCGAAAGTGCGGGCCAATCTCCAAGTGTTACTAAAGTTAAAGACTGGACTCTGCCGATAATTAATGATATCCCCATTTTAGGAGATATTCTGGGCAAACATACACCATTTGTATATATATCTTTAATTCTGGTTGTATTTTCTTACTGGCTGCTGTTTAAAACACCATTTGGCCTCAGGGTTAGATCTGTAGGAGAACATCCTGCTGCAGCAGACAGTGTTGGTATAAATGTCTACAAAATTAGGTATATTGCTGTAATTATGAGTGGACTTTTTGCCGGCCTGGCAGGTGCAAGCCTTTCGATTGGACTGCTTGATCTTTTTGTAGAAAATATGACATCAGGTAGAGGATTTATTGCTCTAGCGGCAATGATTTTTGGTAAGTGGACACCTCAGGGAGCACTGCTGGCTGCCCTTTTATTTGGATTTGCAGATGCATTACAGATGCTGGCTCAAACAATGGGATTATCATTTATTCCTAGGCAGTTTTTACTGATGGCTCCATATATTCTTACAATACTGGCCCTGGCAGGGGTAATAGGTAGTGCCAATCCTCCTGCAGCAGATGGAGAATCATATGAAAAAGAATAGCGGTTTTAATTTTCCAAACACTAAATTCAATATATTAAACAAAAAAAAGTTCCCCGAAAATTATTTTTATAGTTACAAAAAAGTTTCGTCATAAATAAGATTTTTAAATTCATCTAAAACTAAAAAATGGGGAAACTTTTTATTAAAAAAGGTATTTGTATTTTCTTATAGAATTTAATAATGGAGGAGTCTCTATGTCAGTATATTTTTTAGAATATAAGATTATAAAAAACAGAACTGGATTACTGGGAGATGTTGCTTCACTGCTGGGATTAATGGATATTAATATACTGAAAATTGCCAGTATAGAAGGTAATCTAAGAGGATTTTTGATTGAAATTAAAAATGAAAAACAAAAAAATATAATAATGAATTCTCTAAAAACCGTAAAAAATATAGATTTATGTTCAATTCGAAAACCATCTCTCAATGATTTTTTGGCAATGAAACACGGCAAAAAAATCATTTCCAGAAAAACAGATATTTATGAAAACAAAAATTATTACCGTTTTCAAAAAACAGACCTCGACCTTTTAATTGATTTTTTAAGTGCTCATTTAAAAACTAAAGACTCCTGTTTTATTGGTTTAATAGGTGAACCAAGAGTAGGAAAAACAGAAACAGCAATAAGTGCTTCAGTTCACGCAAATAAATACTGGCAGCTTTTATCTACAACTCTTTTAAGAAAAATAACACGAACAAGAATCTCAGATGATTATCTTAATAAAAATTTTGTTTTTATTATCGATGCTCTTACAACTTTTCACCGCTCACGTGCAGAACATATTAAATTTATAAAAAATATTCTGGAAAAAAAACTTTTACTTATTATAGAACATCCGGATGTTCTGGTAAGAGAAAGCAAATATACCTGGTTGGATTTTGATTTTTTAATTGAAATTATTAATCCAGATCACAGCAGTAATGACAAAAACAGATATCTGCACAATTATTCAAGTTTTGACATAGGTTAATAATTTTGAAGGAGGCTAAAAATTGGAGCTTGGGACATTATTAAAAGAAGCTAGAATGGAAAAAGGCCTTACTCTAGATGATATTAAGGAGCAGACCAAGATCCGCAAAAAATATCTTGAAGCAATAGAAAATAATAATTTCGATATTATACCTGGAAATGTTTATGTAAAGGTTTTCATAAAAGGCTATGCAAGACAGGTAGGTCTTGACTACAGTTCTTTAATAGAAGAATACGAAATTTTAAAGGAAAACAGTGAAGCTGATACATCGTTCAACAAAGATCTTCTACCAGATGGAAAATTTAAATATCAGCCCTTCCACAACAAGAAAAAATCAAAATTTTTAAAAATTATAATCATAATATTTATTTCACTTTTTGCGGCAGCTACCGCCTTTTTTATATATCAGTATTTTTTTCTTTCGGATAGTATTAATAATGTTGTTAATAATATGTCAAACAGCAGTCAGTATACTGTTTCTGAATCAAATGACAGTACTAATAACATATCGGAAGAAGAAACCATTTCTCCCTCAGCTGCTGAAGAGAGCAGCTTAAATGAGCTAAATATAGTTGATCCACAGAAAATACCGGAAGAAAGTGAAGAAAGTACGGATCCCGATGGTAAAAATAGTACAAATACTGAAGATAGTGTAGAAAATAGTGAAAATGAAACACTGCTTACAGATCAAAAAACAGTTTCAAAAACTGAAGAGACTGCCGTAAATGAAGAAACCGCTGTCAGCAGTACTGATAACACAAACCAGCTTAATTTAGAAGAACAGCAAACTACTGATTCAGAAATAACAGATAAAACATTAGAACTTCCAGTTATAATTAAAGCATCAGATTTAGCATGGGTTAGGGTAGATGTTGATGGAGAAAATATTTTTAGAGGTCTGTTAAAAGAAGGAGATAAAAGAAAATTTTTTCCTAATGATAATCTATATATAAAAATTGGTAATGGTGCAGCTGTAACAGCTGAAGTTGAAGGAACAGACTACGGTCCCTGGGGCGGTAGTGGTGAAATTGCTGAAGCTGAAATAAAAATAAAAGATGGAGAAATAACAGTTGATAATCTTCGTGATTAAATATTGTTCATTAAAATTGTTCATTAAAAAAAAGACCACATTTTTAAAGGTGTTCTTTTTGTTTGAAATGGTGGAGGGGAAAGGATTTGAACCTTTGTAGGCATCGCCGGCAGATTTACAGTCTGCTCCCTTTAACCACTCGGGCACCCCTCCATATTGGCACCCTCAAGGGGATTCGAACCCCTGCCGCCAGGATGAAAACCTGGTGTCCTGGACCCCTAGACGATGAGGGCAATCTTTTTTTCGTAAGCACATGAATTAGTATATATTAAATAAATAAATTCGTCAATTGTATTTATTTGCTTTTTTTAATCTTTATATAAAATAAAATCTTTTATACTCCGTTTTAAATAAATATTCACCATAATATTTCATGTTTTAATCTCAAAATATAAATTAACGATATATTTGGAGTGAGGTGGTAAAATGAAAATACTATTAACTAATGATGACGGTATTTATGCTGATGGAATTACAGAATTAGGAATAAAACTGGTAGATGAAGGACATACTATTGTGCTTGTGGCACCGGACAGAGAACGAAGTGCTTCAGGTCATGCAATAACAATTAACGACCCCCTGCGTGCCAGAAAAATTGTGCGATCAGCTCTTCCTGATGTGCCATTATTTAGAGTGAGTGGAACTCCAGCTGATTGTGTAAAACTTGCTTTAGAAAAACTGATAAATTTTGAACCTGATTTAGTAATTTCCGGCATTAATCATGGTCCAAATCTTGGTTTTGAAATTTTCTATTCTGGAACAGTTTCAGCGGCCATAGAAGGATGGATGCTTGGTTATCCTTCTATGGCAGTATCTATGGCATATAATGAAGAAAATAATTTCAAAAAAGCTGCCGAATATATTGCAAAATTTATTAAATCAAAGGATGTATTTAAATTAAACAGCTGTTTTTTGATGAATATAAATTTCCCAGAAAAGCTTGATGATAACAGTAAAATTTGCATTACAAAATTGGGTAAAACCCTTTACAGTGATACATTCGATGAACGTACTGACCCAATGGGCAATACTTATTACTGGCTGTCAGGAAGTAATAAGGATATAAAAGATGATGGAACTGATATTGCAGCCTATTTATCCGGAAATATATCTATTACCCCACTGAAAATTGATTTAACTGACAGCAAGCAGTTGATTTACCTTCAAGAAAACTTTCTGAAAAACTACAGAAAGGGAAGTGAAAATCATGAATAATGATTTTTTGACACCGGTAGAATTTTCTCATTTTCTTTTAAATAAACATGTTCAGCCGGGAGACACTGCTGTAGATGCAACTGCTGGAAATGGTTATGATACTCTATTTCTGGCAGAATTAGTTAAAGAAAAAGGTACAGTTTACTCTTTTGATATTCAGGATGAAGCTGTTGCAAACACTATTAAACTACTTAATGATTATTCTTTTTTAGATCGAGTTAGGATATTTAATGACAGTCATGAAAATATAGATAATTATCTTGAAGAGACCAATGTATCGGCTGTTATATTTAATCTTGGATACCTTCCGGGCGGAGATAAAACTATTAAAACTAAAGCTTCTTCTACAGTTACTGCAGTAAAGAAAAGTATGAATTTTTTAAAAAAAGGTGGTATAATAGTTTTAGTAGTCTACAGTGGACATAGAGGAGGAGTAGAAGAAAAAGAAGCTGTCTTAAACTTTCTTAAAGATCTTAATTACAAAAGATATAATGTTATTAAGTATTCTTATCTTAATCAACCTGATTTTTCACCGGAATTACTTGCTTTAATAAAAAGGTAAAATTTTTACTGAATAAACTTTTTTGCTGATGTTTTTCACATACAAAGATGAGTGTGGTTGTATGTCTTTTTATTCTTTCACTTAAAGAGGGAGGTGAAAATAGGAATAAATACTGCTTTATATTTAGTTGTCGAAAAATTCTAATAACATAACTAGAAAGGGGATTAAAATGAGTACAGATGTATCTATTGTAAAAGTTGATAATTTAAAAGGTAATAAAGAATTTATAGACGGCCATTTTGAAAGACATGAGCAGGATATTAAAGAGATTAAAGATTCTTTGCGAGAAGTTATTAGCCTTGCTGTTGGAGATATTGATAATCTTATTAAAAAGGGTGATAGAGTTTTAATTAAGCCTAATCTTGCTTTTTTAGCTCCACCAGAAAGTTTTTCTGTAGTTGATCCACGAGTAATAGAAGCACTGGTTTCTTTTCTAAAAGAGGAATCTAAAGCAGGTGAAGTCTGGGTTGGAGACAATCCATCACTAGGTAAACATGTCGGAAGAGCAAGACCTGCATTTAAAGCAGCAGAAATGGAACAGGCTGCTTATAGAGGTGGTGCTGACAAAGTCCTATATTTTGATGAAGAATCTTCAATAGAAGTTGATATTCCAATGGCTAAAGTATTTAAAAAAGCTTCTGTGTTTAGACCTATTCTGGATGCTGATGTACTAATAAATCTTCCCAAAATGAAAACTCATTTGGGTGGAACGGTTACTTTAGGACTTAAAAACTGGCAGGGCATTATTCCCAATGTTCATCCATCAGGTCAACAGCAGGATACCCATAGAATTGATCTAGACCAGAAGATTTCGGATCTTTTAAGAATAAGAAAAGCTGACCTAACTTTAATAGACGGTATTATTGCTATGGAAGGGCAGGGTCCCCATGCCGGCACTCCAAAAGAAATGAATTTACTTATAGCCGGACAGGATACTGTAGCAGTTGATGCTTTAACTTCTTATATAATGGGATATGAACCACATGAAGTTCCTTCCACTCAGATTGCTTTTTCAGAGGGTTTAGGAGAAATGTGTCTTGATAAAATTAAAGTTAAGGGAGTATCTGCTGAAAGTGTAAGAACATTCTTTAAAAGACCAGCCAACAATCCTGTTGGCCTTATCCCTGGAATAAATGTTTTAATTCAGCAGACATGTCCTGGCTGTTATAAATATATCCGCGGTGCTTTAGACAGCTTTAAGCTGGATATTGATACTAAAAAATTTGTGGAAGAAAAAGGAGAGACACTAATAATTGCTGGAGGGGTTCCATCATTAGATTATACTGATGCAGAAGGAAAACATCTTTTTGTGGTAGGAGACTGCTGGAAAAAGTTTGAGTCCAGAGAAGAAGTTGAAAAAGCAATGAAAGCTGCAAAAACTGTGACAGAATATCCTGGCTGTGCACCAATATATGTTTTTGCTCAGCTTAATACTGATCTGCAGGCACTGTAATATTGAACATAAAAAAGAGGGGTAGCTTACCCCTCTTTTTTTAATAATTCCAATTATAAATTATTTGAACTTTATTTTATATAAATTTTTTAGCAAGTTTAGAAATAAAACCAGAATTAGTTTTACCCATCATCCATTTTTCTGCAACTCGCTTATTCATTAAAGAAATAGTTGGGAATGAATGCTGTGTCATCATAATATCAAATAGTCCAATATCATGCTGTATGGCCAGAATCCATTCATGTATCAATTCACTTGCAGCTTCCCCAACAATGGTAGCTCCAAAGACTTTTCCTTTTGAATTTGTAATAACTTTGACAAAACCTTCAGGTTTCCCATCTGCAATCGTTCTACCATAATCAGAATAATTTTCTTTTACTATCTGATAATCCAGACCTTTTTCTTCAGCTTCTTTTTCTGTAACTCCAACCTGAGCTATTTCGGGTTTTGTAAAAACAGACCAGGGTACTAAAAAGTCATCATAATTAAACTGTTTTATTGGAGTAGGATTAATGGCATTCATTAAAGCAATCATCCCCTGATGCATTGCTGCATGTGAGAGGAGAGCTTTTCCATTACAATCTCCAACTGCATATATTCCCTTAACATTTGTTTCCAATCTTCGGTTAACTTTTATTCCACCTTTACCGTATTCGATTCCGGCATTTTCGAGATTTAAAGAATCCAGTACTATTTTTCTACCTGTAGCAACAAGAATTTCATTAGATTCAAAAACTCCAGCCTCAGTATGTATAATTATTTTCCTATCTTTTTCTTCCACTTTATTGATACCTGTACTATTATATACACCAATACCTTCTTTTTTAAACTTTTCTTCCAGCACCCGTCCGGCTTCTTCATCACCAATAGGAACAAGATGATCATCAATCTGAAACATATTTACCTCAGAACCAAGTCTGGAAAAAGCCTGAGCCATTTCTGAACCAATTGCCCCACCACCAATAATGGTTAATTTCTTCGGAATATCCTCCTGTGCAAATATATTTAAATTTGTTAATAGAGATACATCTTTAAGACCTGGAATAGGAGGTACAAGTGGTTCAGTTCCTGTTGCAATAAAAATCTTATCTGCAGTATATCTTTCTCCATCAACTTCTACAATTTTTTTATCAACAAATTTTGCTTCCCCTTTATCTATTATCAAATCAGCTCTTTCAAAGGCTTTCATTGTTTTATTTCCACTTATTTCTCCCACTTTTTCTCTAACAATTTCAAGGGGATTTTCAATTTCAGTATCACCATTAAATTGAATACCGAACTGACGCAAGTTTTCGGTAATTTCATTTACTTCTCCGGCTTTAAGAAGTGCTTTGCTCGGCACACAGCCGTAATTTAAACATTCTCCACCAACCTTATGCTTTTCTATGGCTAAAACATTTAAATCCATATTTGAAGCCATAGCAGTTACTGCCATTCCAGCAGGACCCATACCAATAACAATAAGATCATACTTTTTCATATTATAACCACCTTATTTATATCATTATATTTGGATATTACGATATTATAATAATAATACATAATCTAATTTATTTCAAGTTATACTGCAAAAAAATAGTTTTCTCATTTTAAATAAAAAAATGTGAGAAAACTTAATATTATACAAAATATATTTTAAACTTCTCTCTTTAAAATCACAATAAAGTAATAAGAAAAATTTTCTTTTAATTTTTTTAAATAATCGATTGATAAATAAATGCTGATAAATTAAAAAAAGAGCCGAAAAAATCGACTCCTGTAAAATTCAATGGAGCTGATGACCAGACTTGAACTGGTAACCTGCTCATTACAAGTGAGCTGCTCTACCAATTGAGCTACATCAGCCTATATTTTGGCAGGGGAGGCAGGAATTGAACCCGCAACCAACGGATTTGGAGTCCGCTACTCTGCCAGTTGAGCTACTCCCCTAAATATTATTGAGCTTTTTGCTCAAGCACTACTTATTATAACCAAGTACTATCGATAGGTCAAGTATTTTTTTTGTTTATATTAGTGCTGAAATTAAATTAAACATTTTATTCTTTATTTTTCTTATAATATCTTTAATTTAAACTGTTTTCTGTCATCAATTATTACTAAAATAATTAATATATTTAAATAATTACAGCAGAATACTTTATTTCTTTAAAAGTTTTATAATATTTTATATTATAAAAAAGAAAAAGATAAAAAAAGGGATTGATCTTTAAATGAATCTAAAGATTTAGGTGCTGATAAAAATTTTTTTACATATTTAAAATGAATTTGAGGAAACCATATTGTTATTATTTGCCTTAAAATTTTGTCAGTGTTATAATGTAATAAGGATGTGATGTTATGAGTAATAAATACAGAGATAATAAAATAAAACAGGAACATACAATAATTGAAGATATTTTTCCTTTTTTACTGGAAATTTCTCGTTCTAAATTAATTAAAAGTATAATTCCAGGTAGGATTAGTAGAAGAAAGGGAAGTGGTGTTCCAGCTTACCTGCAGCTAAAATACAATACTACAAGTGGTATAAAAATAATTGCAAAAAACAGTTCTTCTCTGCAGGAAGTATTTATTGTAACAGATTACCCGGATAAAACTATGGATTATCTCAAAAAATTAGACTTTGTTGACTGAAAATCTTATATCATTTTTTATTTAATATTTTTTAATCTGAAAGAAATTATATAAAAAACTCTTAGCTGCTAAATTTTGACATTGACATTAAGTTATTTTTCTTATATAATATTGTCTACTGACAGCGGGTTGTAGCGCAGCTAGGTAGCGCGCACGTCTGGGGGGCGTGAGGTCCCGGGTTCAAATCCCGGCAACCCGACCATTTAAAGAATTTGTAAAGCCCACCAGGGCTTTTTTCTATTTATAGAAACAAAGGAGCATAGAAATTAATGATAAAATACAGTTTAATAACTCTTGGCTGTCCTAAAAACGAAGTTGACAGCCAACATATGAAAGGATTTTTATCTGATTACAGTGAATTTATAGAAACTGATGACTTTAAGGAAGCTAAAGTAATTATTATAAATACCTGTGGATTTATACAAGATGCAAAAGAAGAATCAATTGAAACTATTTTAAATGCAGCATCATACAAAGATAACCATTCCTGCAGATCTTTAATAGTTACAGGCTGCCTTACTCAAAGATACAGCAGTGATCTTATAAAAGAAATTCCAGAAATAGATGCAGTTTTGGGAACGGGAAATTTTGACAGAATTGTAGAAGTAATTAAAAACAGTCTTTCCGGAAAGAAAAATAAAGGTGTATCAGAACCGGGATTTGAATATTATTCTGAACTGCCGCGGAAGCTTAATAACGATTATTTTGCATATTTAAAAATTGCAGAAGGATGTAATAATAACTGTACTTACTGCAGTATACCTAAAATAAGAGGGCCAGTTAAAAGTAGAAAAATAGAAGATATAGTAACGGAAGCAGAAAAACTTGCCAAAAAAGGTATAAAGGAATTAATTATAATAGCTCAGGACACAACACAGTATGGAGTTGATATTTATGGAGATTCTGCACTAACTCCTCTTCTAAAAAAACTTATCAAAGTAAAAGGAATCCATTGGATTAGAATACTCTACAGCTACCCTGAATTCATTAAAGATGATCTTATAAATCTTATTTCCAGAGAAGATAAACTATGCAGCTATTTAGACCTCCCCATCCAGCATTCTGTAAATAAAATAAGAAAATTAATGAACCGCAGAGGAAAAAGTGAAGATATCTCTAATTTAATAAATAAACTGAGGAATAATATTTCAGATATTGTTATTAGAACTTCTTTAATCGTTGGATTTCCAGGTGAAACAGAAGAAGATTTTTTGGAGCTAAAAAATTTTATCAAAAAACACGAATTTGATCGATTGGGAGTATTTAAATTTTCTCGAGAAGAAGATACAGCTGCCTATAATTTTTCAGATCAAGTATCAGAAGAGGTTAAAGAAAAACGTTATGAAGAAATAATGGAATTACAGCAGCAGATTGCTCTAAAAAAAAATCGCAAACTAATCGGTGAATCTCTGGAGGTGATTATTGAAGATATCGAAGATGAATACTATCTTGCCCGTTCTAAGTATGATGCTCCAGAAATAGATAATCAAATTTATATTAAAAAAAATTCAAACCAGCACAGCAGGTTAAAAATTGGTGATTTTGTTATTTGTAAAATAAAAGAAGCTTATGAATATGATTTGATAGGAGAGATTTCAAATGAATCTACCGAATAAATTATCAATGTTGAGGATTTTTTTAGTTCCAATAATAGTTGCTTTATTACTTTACAGTGCAAATTTCCCGTTTTATGGTGATCTGACAGCTTTAATTATATTTTCAGCTGCTGCACTTACTGATAAGTATGACGGCTATTATGCAAGAAAATATAACATGATTACACAGCTGGGAAAAATTTTAGATCCACTTGCAGATAAGCTTTTAATTTCAGGAGCTTTAGTAGCTTTTGTAGATCTGGGGAAAATATCTGCCTGGGTTGCCCTGGTTATTATAGGGCGCGAACTAGCAGTTACAGGTTTAAGAGTTGTTGCTGCAGGACAGGGAATTATCATTCCAGCCAATATGTGGGGTAAATGGAAAACTACTATTCAAATTATTACAATAATAGCACTAATCATTGATCCTATATTGTTTAATCTGCCGTCTGTTTTGATAACATCTCTTGTCTGGGCAGCAGTTTTAATCACTATTTACTCTGGATATGTTTATTTTGCATCAGCTGATGTAGATTACAGTTAAGGTGGTAAAATTATGCTTCAGAAAATAAATCATTTTTTTGCAACAGGTTTTTTTTCAGGATATCTGCCTTTTGCTCCTGGAACATGGGGTTCTTTATTAATGATAGTCCTTATAATGGTTTTTCCTGTCATTAATAATGTTTATTTTTTAAGTTTTTTAACAATTTCTGGTGTTTTCATCTGCAGTTATGAAGAAAAAATGACTGGAGTCAAAGACAGCGGCAAAATAGTTATTGATGAAGCTGCCGGCCAGCTGATAACCTTTATGACATTAAATACAGGTATACCTTTACTGATTAGTGGTTTTATTTTATTTAGAATATTTGATATTACAAAACCTCTAATTATTAAAAAGTTAGAAAAACTTCCCTCTGGCTGGGGAGTTATAGCTGATGATATTGCAGCCGGCATTTTTTCTCTAATTATATTGAAAACAGCAGTATACTTTGGAATCTTATAATAACTGGCCTTTTGTAATATTTTTTAGAAAAAATTTAAAATACTGAAGTTGAATACAGTGGTGATTTTGATAATGAATTCATTTTCCAAAATACTAATAATAATTGGATTGATATTAATCACAGCTGGAGCTGTATCTCTATTTTTCAAACCATTTTTTTCCTGGTTTGGCAGTCTTCCAGGGGATATAAAGATAGAAAAAGAAAATTATAAACTGTACTTTCCTATAACATCAATGCTTATTATAAGTATTATATTAAATATTGTTTACTGGATATTTAAATTTTTTAAATAATATTTTTAACCAAATCGGCCCCTAAAGGCCGATTTTCTTTTGTTCAACTCTGTGATATAATAATTTAGAGGTGAGTTTATGGATGTTTCAATTATTGTGACAGGTTCTGAAATTTTATATGGAAAAGTACAGGATACTAACTCTAAGTTTTTAGCTCAGAAATTAACTGATATAGGATTGAATATTAAAAATATAATTGTCTGCAGTGATGAAAAGTCTGATATCAAAGAAAAACTGAATTTTGCTGCTAAAAATACTGATTTAATTTTTATAACAGGTGGTCTTGGCCCAACTAAAGATGATCTTACTAGAGATGCACTTGCAGAAGCTGCTGATCTTAAACTCAAATTTTCTGATAGGCTGGCCGAGCGCCTTCATTCTTTTTTTGAAAACAGCAGCTCTAAAATGACTAAAAATAATTTAAAACAGGCCTATTTGCCGGAAAATGCAGAAGCAGTACTTAATGATAATGGAACTGCACCGGGAATAAAATTAAATCATAATAATAAAACTTTTTATTTAATGCCTGGTGTTCCGTCCGAAATGCGGTCTATGTTTTTAGAACAAATCTATCCAGACTTAAAAAAGATAAATAATAACAGCATTTTTTTTAAAGAATATAATTTTATTGGGATTGGTGAATCTACCCTGGCAGACAAAATTGAAAAATTAACCATTCCAGAAAATGCTGTCTTAAGCTATCAGGCAGGCCGGGGAGAGGTTAAACTGAGGTTGAAGGTGGAAAATGATGATGCTGAAAGTACAATTGAATTTTTTGATAATCTCATCTCCACTAAATTTACTGATTACTTTTATGGTACTGGAGACATGTCTTTGCTGGAAATTTTTTGTGACAGACTCAAAAAAAGTGGTTTAACTATCGCTACTGCTGAATCATTTACTGGTGGTCTTCTCGGCAAGAGACTAACAGAACTGGAAGGAAGTTCAGCTTATTTTAAAGGTGGAATTATTGCATACAGCAGTAAAGCAAAGAAAAATATTTTAAAAATTAATCCTAATATTCTTGAAAAATATGGTGCTGTAAGCCATGAAACTGCTCTGGCAATGGCAGGTAATATTGCTGATATTTTTGCTGCAGATATAGGTGTTTCCACCACCGGTGTTGCTGGCCCGGACAGTATGGAAGGAAAAAAAGCAGGAACAATGTTTGTTGGAATTAAATATTTTTCGCGATTATTTTCCTTTAAATTGAACAAAAATTATAATCGAAAACTGAATAGATGGTATGCAACACAGATTATTTTGTTTAAAATTATGAAACTGCTGGAAAACTATTAGATTTGACGTAACGCATATTATTCAGGGAGGTATAAATAATGAACAAAAAACTTTGCATTTATTTAATTATTTTATTTTTTGTATTCAGTTTTAGTGCTGAAGCTCAAAATGTAAACTATAACAACTTTTCTGGAGGAGTCAATTTATATTATCAGGGAAGATATTCAGAAGCAGAAGCAATTTTTTCTGAAATACTAAATGATCCCTCCATTAATCATGAACTTAAACATGATACTCTTTATTATTATACATTAACTGCTTTAGATAATAACCATACACAGCTTGCAATAGAGCAGATTAATACATTAAAAGAGCTTGGATATGAAAACGGTAGGCTCTACTGGAAACTGGGCGCTTTATTTTTGAACAAAGATCATCAGTTTGACAGTGCTTCTTTTGACAGTGCACTGAAAAATTTACAAAAAGCTTCAAAACTTGGAGTGAATTCTATCCCATTTAAACGAGATCTTGCAGCAGCATATACTGGATTAAATGAAAAAGAAAAAGCTAAAAAACTTTATGGAGAAATAATTTCAATTAATCCTACAGTTGATGATTATTTAAATCTCGCTTTATTAAACAAAGAGCTAGGTAATTTAGAAACAGCAGTAAAATATTATGAGTCTGCTCTTGATATTGATTCGACCAGACAGACTATTTATCTTAACCTGGGAAACCTTTATCAGGAATTAAATAATTATAATGCTGCTGTTTCGATCTACAAACAGGGAATAAAACTGCAGAAAAATTTTACACCATTTTATGTAGGTCTGGGAGAAAGTTATATAGCTTTAGAAAAGTACAATGAAGCAGAAAATGTACTTAAACAGGTAATAGAAATAAATCGTCATTCCTATTACTCCTATTTTCTGCTGGGAATGATAAATAGAAAATTAGAAGATTATGATACAGCCCTAGACTATTATGATCAGGCAATTAAATATAATGAAGATTATGTAAATGCCTATCTTGAACAGGGAAAAATTTATTTGAATAGGGAAGAATATTATAAAGCAATTTCTAAATTTTCCATTGCTGTTGGGAAAAACACCAAACATGCCGAAAGCCATTATTATCTTGCCTTAGCCTATTATGGTGCTGATATGAAAGAAGCTGCTGTAGCAGAATTAAAAAGAACTTTACATTTAAACAATAAATATCCAAACGCAAGAAAACTGCTGAATGAAATTGAAAAACAATAATAATTTTCACTGGAGGTACTGGTTTATGCGTCTGTTTATCGCAGTTGATTTAACTGAACGTGCACGAGAACTTATTTTTAAAAAAGTAACAAAGCTAAAAAAAGAAATTAATGAGAATATAAAATGGGTGGAAAAAGAAAATTTTCACCTAACTGTTAAATTTCTAGGGGAAAATGATAAAAATAAAACTGATGCAGTTATAAAACAGCTGCAGAAATTAGACTTTAGCTGCCAGCACAATTATATTCAGTTTAAAAAACTGGGAGCTTTTCCTGAACTAGGCACATTTAAAGTTCTTTTTGTCAGTGTTTTCCAGGGCAAAAATTCTCTTATCAGATTAAATAATAGTATTGAAAATTCTATGCAGAAAATTGGATTTAAAAAAGAAAAGAGAAAATTTATTCCCCATTTAACTTTAGCCCGCAAAAAAAATAACAGACAAATTAAAAAACTAACTGACAAAAATTCAAAATTTCTGGATGAAAATTATATAAATGTTTTTAGTAAATTAAATACAGTAACACTTTATGAAAGCATATTAAAACCATCAGGTCCAGAATACAAAAAAATATTTTCCAAAAAATTACAATAATTACTTGCAAAAACTAAACATCTGTTCTATAATAGAATTAGAAATATAAAATATACAGATAAACGATTAACAGCAATTGAGGAGGAAGATTATATTGGTAAATAAAGACAAAGAAAAAGCTCTGGACATGGCTTTAAAAAAGATTGAAAAACAGTTTGGTAAAGGTTCAATAATGAAGCTGGGTGATACTACATCACTAAATGTTGAATCAATTCCTACAGGATCCCTACCACTTGACCTGGCATTAGGAGTGGGGGGTATTCCAAGAGGTAGAATAATTGAAATCTATGGTAACGAGTCTTCTGGTAAAACTACTCTAGGACTTCACATTATAGCAGAGGCACAAAAATTAGATGGTATAGCAGCATTTATTGATGCTGAACATGCACTTGACCCGCGTTATGCAGAAAATTTAGGGGTGGATATAGATAATCTTTTGATATCTCAGCCCAATAATGGAGAAGAAGCTCTTGAAATAACTGAAGCACTGGTTAGAAGTAATGCTGTTGATCTGATAATAGTCGACTCCGTAGCTGCTCTTGTTCCAAAAGCGGAACTTGAAGGTGATATGGGAGACACACATGTCGGTCTGCAGGCAAGACTAATGTCACAGGCTATGAGAAAACTGTCTGGTGCAATAAGTAAATCTAAAACTGCTTGTATATTTATTAATCAAATTAGAGAGAAAGTTGGAGTTATGTTTGGAAATCCAGAAGTAACTCCAGGTGGACGTGCACTTAAATTTTACTCTTCAGTTAGAATCGAAATCCGCCGCTCTCAAACTATAAAAGATGGAGACAAAATAATCGGAAGTACAGCCAGAGTTAAGGTAGTTAAAAACAAGGTTGCCCCACCTTTTAGAAAAGCAGAATTCGATATCATGTATGGAACTGGTATTTCTCAAGCCGGATCTTTGATAGATCTGGGAGAAGAAATTGGAGTTATTGATAGAGCTGGATCCTGGTATTCTTATGGTGATGTCAGGCTTGGTCAGGGTCGGGAAAACTCTAAAGATTTTCTGAATGATAATCCCGAAATCAAAGAAGAAATAGATCATAAAATACGTGTAAAAGTCGGTCTTGCTGAAAGTGATGAGAAAGAAAACGAAGATGAATCAGAAGAAAAAGAGGATTAAATTATATGGATTTAAATGAAATTCAGAAAGCTAAAAACAAAGCTTTTCATCTTCTCACATATAGAGAAAGAACTGTAAAGGAAATGCAGGATAGATTATTTAAAAAAGGATTTAATAATGACGTTATTGAACAGACAATCAATTATCTGCTCGAAAATGATTTAATCAATGAAGATAGATTTGCAGAACAGTGGATTAGATCCAGAATAAATAACCATCCGCGGGGGAAAAAATTAATTTATAGAGAACTGCTAAAAAAAGGGTTAAATAGAAGTTTAATCGATAAAGCATTAAATAAATATTTAAGCCCAGAACAGGAAATTGAAATGGCCAAAACACTTATTAAAAAATGGCTTAGAAAACATAAAGAGGAAGATAAAGGCAGCCTAAAACTTAAAAATTACCTTTCTAATAAAGGTTTTTCATATGATATAATCAATAAAACAACAGATTAATGTAAATAACAGGGTCTGTATTTAAAATACAGTCCTTTTTTATTTTAAATAATGCTCTTTATTTTACTAAGGAGTTTCCTCATTTTTTAAATTATGCTACAAAAAATAATTTAAAGGAAACGCCTTTTATTCTACTTTCTTGACAGAAACATATAAAAAAGTTAAAATATTATTAGTAAATGAAAATAAAAAAACTAAAAATTGAATATAGAATAGGGGGTGAATAATATTAACGGAGGTGTTTTGTATTTAATAATAGCCCTACCTCTTGGATTACTAATAGGATATTTTATTAGAAAATATATTGCTGAGGCTCGTATTCAATCAGCAGAAGAAGAAGCCAAAAAAATTCTTGAAACTGCTGAAAGAGAGGCAAAAGCCAAGAAAAAAGAGATTACTCTTGAAGCAAAAGAGGAAGCTCATAATATCAGAGAAGAAGCTAATCGCGAAAGCCAAAAAAGACGTGACGAATTGCAAAAACTCGAAAATCGCTTGATGCATAAAGAAGAAAACCTTGATAGAAAAGCTGAAAATCTGGATCGAAAAGAGCAGAGTATTAAAGATAGAGAAAAAAATATCAGCCGTGATGAACAGGAAATTAAAAAATTACAAGAAGAACAGATAAAAAGACTGGAACAAATTTCTGATTTATCACAGGATGAAGCTAAAGATTATCTTCTTAACAAAGTTGAGTCTGAACTTGATCATGAATTTGCAAAAATGATTAAGGAAAAAGAAGCACAGGCCAAAGAAGAAGCAGAAAAAAAGGCAAGAGAAATTATTTCTCTTGCTATTCAGAGATGTGCTGCAGACCATGTCACAGAATCTACTGTTTCTGTTGTATCCTTACCCAATGATGATATGAAGGGAAGAATAATTGGTAGAGAAGGCAGAAACATCAGAGCATTAGAAAGCCTAACAGGTATTGATCTTATCATCGATGATACTCCTGAAGCTGTTGTTATTTCTGGTTTTGATCCAATAAGACGTGAGATAGCCCGCATAGCTTTAGAAAAATTAATTATTGATGGAAGGATTCATCCTGCTAGAATAGAAGAAATGGTTGAAAAGGCCCGCGAAGAACTGGACCAACATGTAAAAGAAATTGGAGAACAGGCAACATTTGATACTGGAGTTCATGGTTTAAATCCTGAACTTGTTAAACTACTTGGCCGTTTGAAGTTTAGAACAAGCTATGGCCAGAATGTTCTTCAACATTCACTTGAAGTTTCATATTTAGCAGGAATTATGGCAGCAGAACTAGGCGCAGATGTAAATCTTGCCAAAAGAGGTGGACTTTTACATGATATTGGAAAATCTATAGATCACGAAGTAGAAGGACCACATGTCAAAATCGGTGTTGATACTGCTAGAAAATATGGTGAGAGCGAAAAAGTTCTCCATACTATTGAAGCACATCACGGTGATGTAGAATTCCATTCAATTGAAGCAGTTCTGGTAGCTTCAGCAGATGCAATTTCCGCAGCTAGACCAGGTGCAAGAAAAGAAACCTTAGAGTCTTATATTAAGAGACTTGAAGAACTTGAAAAAATTGGTGAATCTTTTTCTGGTGTAGAAAAAGCTTACGCAATTCAAGCAGGTAGAGAGATCAGAGTAATTGTTGAACCGGATAAAATAAATGATATTGAAACCAGTAAACTGGTTAGAGATATTACAAAGAAAATTGAAAATAGCCTTGATTATCCTGGACAAATCAAGGTGGTAATAATTCGAGAAACCAGGGTAGTTGATTATGCTAAATAATTAGATCTGAAAACAACAGGGCTCCTCATTTGAGGGGCCTTTTATTCATATTATTAAAAATATATAAATTAAACAGAGGAATGATAAAATGAACATATTATTTATAGGCGATATTGTAGGAAGATCCGGTAGAAGAGCAGTCAGACTATTTTTGAATAAAATTATTGAAGAATATGATATATCTCTTGTCATTGCCAATGGAGAAAATTCGGCTGGTGGATTTGGAATAACAAAAAAAGTTGCCGATGAGCTGTTTGGATATGGTATAGACTGTTTAACTATGGGCAACCACACCTGGGATAACAAAGATGTTTTCAATTTTATTGATAAAGAAAGACGCATTATAAGACCGCTTAATTATTTTCCTGACAATCCCGGTTACGGCTGGACTGTTATAGAAAAAAACAGTTTAAAAATTGCCGTTGTAAATTTAATCGGTCAGGTATATATGAATAATTACAATTCTCCCTATCATATTTTTAAGAAAAAAATTAGCGATATTAAAAATAATTCAGATATTATTATTGTTGATTTTCATGCTGAAGCTACTGGAGAAAAATTGACCTTTGCTCATTCAGTTGATGGAAAGGTTGCAGCTGTTGTTGGTACCCATACACATGTTCAGACATCAGATGCACAGATACTACCTGGTGGAACAGCTTATATTACAGATGCAGGTTTAACAGGCGCTGTTAATTCCATACTTGGTATGAAAGTAGAAAAAATGGTTGAAAAATATATAACCCAATTACCAGTCAATTATGAAGTGGCAACAGGTTCAGTTAAATTAGAAGGAGTTTTAATAAAAGTAGATAAAAACAAAGCTTTAGGTAAACAAATCATGGAAATCAAGAAAAATAATTAAAAATTATATTTATTTTTAAAATAAGGCAGGAATTCATTTCATCTGTGACTAATATATTATATAGAGGGAATTAATTTATAGAGGGAGGTAATTTACGAACATGGAAGTATTAAAAGTATCATCAAATTCAAGTCCAAACAAAGTTGCAGGGGCATTAGCCGGTGTTTTGCGTGAAAGGGGAAATGCCGAACTACAAGCTATCGGCGCCGGGGCCCTAAACCAAGGTGTAAAAGCAGTAGCTATTGCAAGAGGATTTGTGGCACCCAGTGGAATTGACCTTATTTGTATCCCTGCTTTTACAGATATCGAAATTGATGGGGAGGAAAGAACTGCAATAAAATTAATTGTTGAACCACGTTAATAATTACTATAAATCTGTTTGCTGTAAAAGGCAGACAGATTTTTTTATTATGGCTTGTTTTATTACAGTAAAAAGCTATATAATATAAATTAAAGAGAACTTTTTAGGAGATGAATTAAATTGGATTATAAAATTGCTGATGGACACACAGATATGCTTTTAAATTTTAATAGAGACAAAGATTTTTGTTTTAATAAAAATAATAAAAACTTTCATGTTGATCTCCCTAAACTCAAAGAAGCTAATATCGCTTTAGAAGTTTTTGCAGTTTTTATAGAAGATGGATATTTTCCAGAAAATGCATTAAAAAGAACTCTGCATTATATTAATATTTTTCGAGAAACAATAGCTTCTAAAAAAGATATTGTTCATATTAAAGATAGCACAGATATTATAAGAGCAGAAGCGGAAAATAAAATATCTGCTGTGTTAAGTCTTGAAGGTGCTGATGCAGTAACGGAATTGAGCCAAATAAATAGCTTTTATAATCTTGGAGTTAGATTAATTACACTGACCTGGAACAGGCGCAATATGCTTGCAGATGGACTTACAGTTAATAGTGGTGGAGGTTTAACAGATCTTGGCAAAAAAGCAGTAGAACTTATGAATCAGCTTAAAATTACTATAGACCTTTCTCATATAAGTCAGGAGGGCTTTTGGGATATTATTGATTTAAGCTCTAAACCAGTTGTAGCTTCACATTCCAATGTAAAAAAAATTAGAAGTATAGAAAGAAATTTAGATGACAGTCAAATCAGAGCAGTTGCTAAAAATGGTGGTTTGATAGGAATTAATTTCTGCCCTCAATTTTTAAATACTTCTGCTGCTGATGTCGACGGCAGTGATATAATAAAACACATTGATTATATAGTTAAATTAGCCGGTATTGAGTCTGTAGCACTTGGCTCTGATTATGATGGTATTACTAACACACCCGTTGGTTTCGAAAATATCGGTAAACTGCAGCTGCTTGCAGAAAAATTAAATAAAAATGGATATAAAAGCAGAGAAATAGAAAAAATATTATACTTAAACTGGAGAAGAGTTTTTTTGGAAAATCTCTAAAAAAGGTGTTCATATGCAAAATAAAATTTTAATTGTTGAAGATGAAGCAAAAATCAGAAAACTGATAAAAACATATTTAGAAGACAGTGGTTTTACCACTGTTGAAGCTGAAGATGGTAGAAAAGCTCTTGATATTTTTCATTCAGATAATAATATTGACTTTATTGTACTGGATCTTATGCTGCCAAAAATTAGTGGGGAGGAAGTCTGTCAAAAAATAAGGCAGGTTTCTGATATTCCAATTCTGATGCTCACTGCCAAAAGTAGTGAAGAAAATAAAATTGAAGGATTTGATTATGGGGCAGATGATTATCTTACCAAACCTTTTAGTCCAAGAGAGCTTACCGCAAGAATAAAAGCTATTTTAAGAAGAACAGATATGAATAAAATAAAAGCAAATATACTTTCATTTGCAGATGGTAAAATTAAAATATTTCCTGAAGAAATGAGGGTATTATTAAATGATTCAGATGTAGATTTAACAAATACAGAATTTAAAATTTTACTTGAACTTGTTAATAATGCAGGACAGGTTCTTTCCCGTGAACAGTTAGCTGACAAAGTTATGGGGCTCGAATTTAACGGTTTTGATAGAACCATTGATGCTCATATTAAAAATATAAGAAAGAAAATGGAACTAAACAAAGATGAATATATAATAACAGTTTATGGAGCAGGTTATAAATTTGTTGGTGATAACTAATGAGCAAACTCAGTTTTAAATTATTTTTTATATTTATTATATTAATTGTGCTGAGCCTTTCTGTAGCTGGATTTTTTATTAATTTTTCCGTCGGAGAACACTTCAATGATTTTGTGAACATGCAGAGAGAAGACAGTATAATTGAACTGGCGGAAATATTAAAAGATTATCTGTCCAGAGATAATATTAATACTTCTGAATTAAATAAAATTATTAATAATTTTACTAGAGCTAATAGAATTCCAATTTGGCTTAGATTGGCAAAACAGAAAAATGGAGAATATATTTACAGACCAGGTACAGAAGGTCATATGAATAATATGATGCGGAGAATGGGGCCGATGATGGGAGCTTCCCATATGCCAATTCACAGTCAAATTTCTCCTGATGATTTTCCTGGTAAAACAAGAATAAACGAAATCAAAATTAATGACTCTACTAAAGCATATATTTACTGGAAAGAAATTGCTGTCAATGCAGAATCAGAGGCAGGTATTTATCAGTATTTTAAAAAGAGTGTTTTTAATGCTATTTTTATCAGTGGAATATTTGTAGCTACCGCAGCCGGTTTAATGGCATTTTTTCTTTCCAAATATATTACCAGACCCCTGCTGAAGCTAAATCGTTCTGCTTTAAATGTTGCTGATGGAAACTATAAACAGAAAGTTAATATAAAAGGTAATGATGAACTTGCTCAGCTTGGAGAATCATTTAATATAATGACTGATAAGCTTGAAAAACTGGAAAAAATAAGAAAAGACTCTACATCCGATCTGGCTCATGAGCTGCGCACACCGGTGACTACTATTAAAGGCTATTTAGAAGCTGTTGAGGATGGTTTAATGGAAATGGATAATCAAACCATTAAAGAGCTGCAGGAAGAGTCTGAACGCCTAATTAGACTTATTAATCAGCTTCAGGAATACAGTGAAGCACAGAATAAAATTATCAATTTAAATAAAGAAAGACTTGACTTAAGCTCCATTTTAAGCGAAATATTGAACAAATATCAATTTAATATAAAAGACAAAGACATTTCTGTAAATTTAGACCTTGCACAAAATACATCAATAACTGCAGATAGAGACAGCATGATACAGATTTTAAGTAATTTAATAGAAAATGCTGTTAAATATAATAGAGTAGGAGGAAAAATAAATGTAGAAAGCAAAAATCTAAACGACCATATTGCTGTAAAAATAATTAATACTGGCCCAGAAATAGATCAAAAAGATCTGCCATTTATTTTTGAAAGGTTTTATCGTGCAGACCAATCCAGATCTAAAGATACGGGGGGTACAGGTATAGGACTTGCTGTTACAAAAGAGCTGGTGGAAGCACATGGTGGAACAATATCAGTAAAAAGCAAGAAAGAAGAGACTATTTTTACTATTATTCTACCCTTATAATCCTCAATTTAAAGAAAGGATTATAATCGTTTATGTAGAACTTATGTATTAGCAAACTTATAATATTATTAATAAAGAGGAGTGATCAATTTGAATTTGAGTCGTATATGGAATTTTTTCTCACTTGGGGGTCCAATGTCTATCCCACTTCTGCTTGCATCAGTTTTTAGTCTTGCAGTTATTATAGAAAAAGCGATATTTTTTGCCCAACATAAAGATAATAATTTTAGACTTATAAAAAGAATAGAAATATTGGTTGAAGAGGGAGATATTTTAAGTGCATTAAACGAATTGAAAGGAAAAAAAGGACCAAATGCCAAACTTCTATCAACGGCATTAGCTCATAATAGTGAAAACCCGGCCAGACTAAGGGAAGTTCTTCAGGCAGTAGGTGAAAATGAGATTAAAAAAATGGAAAAGCATCTTCCAATTCTTGATGTAATAGCTATGATATCACCACTGCTGGGACTGCTGGGTACAGTTATAGGTATCATCAGCAGCTTCAATATACTCGGTACAGCTGCAGGAGCTGCTAATCCGGCTCAGATCAGTTCCGGGATTGCTGCTGCTCTTATCAGTACAGCTATGGGATTAATTATAGCTATCCCTACAGCAGTATTTTATTCATATTTTTCCCAAAAAGTTGAGAAAAAAGCACATGAAATGAATTTAAACATGGTTGAAATAATAGATGTCGTTGGCAGTAACAGAGGTGAGGATAATGTTCAGAACTACTCTTAAAAAGAAAAGTTCTATCAATATTATCCCTATGATTGATGTAATATTTTTTTTATTGGTTTTCTTTATGCTATTTACCACTTTTAGATCAAATCCATATGGAATAGATATGCAGCTGCCGCGTGCTGTCACTGCTACCGAACAAACAAACAAAAACTTTTTAGTCGAAATAGACGAAAATGGTAATTATTTTTATGATGGAAACAACCTACCACTGTCTGAAATTGTTGCTCAGGCTGAAAACAGGAACTCTGAAACTGATTCTTTAGTTGTTATCATAAGTGCTGATAAAAATACAAAATATGAAAATGTCGTTTCAGTCATGGATGGAATGCGTCAGGTAGGAATATATAAGCTGGCCCTTGCGGCAGAAAAAGAAGGTAATTAATAGGATGGTGAAGTTATGTCTGGAAATGATAATCAAAATAAATTAGCAGCATATGTTGTTTTTTCTATAATTCTTCATCTCCTACTTCTTTATTTTATTCCTTTTGGATTTATGCAGGGGAATGTTAGGGGTGAAAACACTGATTTAAATGATTATGGCTATATTCAATTGGTTGAATATCAACCTGCTCCACTGCAGACCGAAGAACCTGTTCCCCAGGAAGAAATAGAGGAAATCACTGCAGAACAGGAAAAAATTACTGAAGAAAAAGAAGATACAGAAGCTAAAGAAGTAGAAGAACCTGAAGAAATTAAAAAACCAGAACCGGAGCACGAACCTGAAATTGAAGAAAATATAGAAGTGGAATCTGATATTACAGAAGAAGAATTATCACAGGAAAACACGTCAGCTGAAGAAGTGAAAAAGGAAACTGAAGATATAAAGGAAGAAATTACGGATACAGAAACTAATGATAGTGAAAATACAGAAACTAAAGTTTTAAGCAGTGAAAAAAGTGATGTGGAAGTAGAAATAGAAGAAGAACAAAATACTGCAGAAGATAGTGCTCAAAGTGCAGAAAATATTAAGCCTGGTGAAGAAGAAGTTGAACAGACTCCACCCCCACCTCCACCACCTACATCTGGTGAGTTAATCAGTATAGTAGTTAGACCTGCTTTTCCAAAAGATCTAGTTGGCAGCAGGGCTGAAGGTACTGTTAAATTAACTGTTGAAATTACCCCTGAAGGAACTGTTAAAAATGTCACAATTAATGAAACTTCAGGTTATGATACAATGGACAGGGTTGCAGTTTTAACAATAAAAAGAGGCTGGAGTTTTAAATCATATAATAAAGCATATGTAATACCAATAGAAGTAAAATACTATATTGATGAATTTGATAATTCACAGGTAGATGTTAATCTTGGAAATGTTGAATTTTTAACAGGAGGTGAATAATTTATGAGAAAAACTATTTCCTTAGCTTTACTTTTATTTCTTGCATTAAGTTCAGCTTCAGGCTGTGTAATGGCCCAGGATAAATTTTTTAAACATATAGATCAAAATAATAACCTCAGACTGGGTAATGATTATATTGTACTTGTTGTTAACCAGCAGGAAAACAGCCAGGGCAGATTTGCAATTGAAACAACCGGTGGAGCACCTTTGAGAAATAATGATAATAATAAACCACTGATTTATGGAAGACCCAGTCCCTGGACATCCTATACAACACTCTGGATAAATAACAAAAAATATATTTTTGGCGGTAAAACTGAACGCAGAGCTGGGAATAATGGTAATTATGGTGAAATTATAACTCCTCCTACAGTTGAGGGGGACAGTATTATCACCCGCTCAAAGTTTGGAGATATTATAGTTGAACAGATATTAAGTATTGTAAAAAGTTCTACCACCGGACTTCCGGATACAGGGCAGATAAAATATAGGATCATTAATAACAGTAAAGAAGAGCAAAAAATTGGTCTAAGGATAATGCTGGATACTATGCTGGGAGAAAATGATGGAGCTCCTTTTAGATTAGGTACTGATGCTGTGACTACAGATAAATTGTACTACAAAAAAGAGCTTAATAATTTCTGGCAGGCTTTCGACAGTTTGGCTGCCCCTCAAGTTACCTCACAAGGTACTTTTTTAGGACCAGATGTTACCCCACCTGATAAAGTTTATTTTGCTGACTGGGGAAGTCTGGCTGATGGTATATGGGATTTTGACTTTAATCCCGGCCAGGAATTTATTCGCAAAGGTGAATATGAAATAGACAGTGCAATTGCTATGTTCTGGGTGCCGGAAAAAATTCCAGCAGGTGAAAGTAAAACTTATATAACTAAATATGGTCTTGGTGGAATTACCATTGTCCCTGGACTTATTTCTCTGGGAGTAACTTCACCGGCAGAAGTAACACTGGATAAAGACAACGAAAGTTTTCCTATTATTGCCTATTTGGAAAACACTTCAGAAATAAATGCCAGAAATGTTTCAGTAAAACTGGAACTTCCTGATACATTTGAAGCTGGTAAAATAACAAGAGAACTTGGAAATATGAAAGCTGGTGAGTCTGCTCAGCTTAAATGGGATGTTAAACCAGCCGGTTCAGAAATTCCAAAAGAAATAACTTACAGAGTACTGGTGGAGGCAGATAATACTGATTCAAACCAGGTAGAAAGAAATGTTAAATTTGTTGGTCCTCCAGTATTAAATGCAAAAATTACACTACTGGAAGATGTAGGCATAATTAATGGTCAGCTGAAGCCCAATCCTTTTAAGCTGCAGGCAAAATTAAGTAATAGTGGAGAATCATCTCTATATGGGGTCGAAGCTGAACTAATATTACCACCTGGTCTTGTCCCAGGTCCCAGTGAAAAACTCAAAAAGCACCTAGGCTACCTTCAATCTCAGGAAAATTTAAAAGTAAACTGGTTAATAGAGGCTTTAAGAATTGATGGAGAACTTCCTTTTGCAGTTAAGGTTAGCGGTATTAATGGGTATGAAAAAACAATTGTCGAAAAAATTAGTCTGCCGGAATTAAAACCTATTATATATCTGAATGTGGTAGAAGAAGATGACAGCAACTTTATTTCTATTGAACTTAGAGCAGCCAATATTGCAGAGGCAGAAAATTTAAGTTTTAACTTTAATTATAACACTGATAAATTGAGATTAAGTTATATTTCTCGAGGCAATTTATTTGTGACCGAAGGAAATCTGCTTCCATGGAACAAACCTAAAAAAATAAAGGATGGTTTAATTGAATTTAATCAAGAGCTTCCATTTAGCAGAGCTACAGGAGTTCTGGCAACACTTCACTTCAGAAAAAAAGAAGAGAATATTGGTAATATTATTGTCAATAATCTAAAAGCATTTGATGGTTTGGGTAATGAAATACAGCTTGATATTAAGAATATTAAACAGGAGGCTAAATAATGAAAATTAAAGTTACAGTATTAATAATGATTTTACTGCTCACATTTAGTGTCATTGGGCAGGCAGCAGAAATTAAGGATGTACCAAGAGACCACTGGGCATATGACAGTGTTCAGCAGCTGATAGATAGAGGATATCTTTCACTTTATTCCGATGGTACTTTTAAGGGTAATGAAAAAGTTTCCAGATATGAACTGGCCGAAATTATTGCCAGAATGTTAAACAATATGGAGGCTGGTACTCAGGAATTATCTGAAGAAGATGTAGACGTAATTAGAAAATTATCGCTTGAGTTTAGAGATGAATTGGTTGCAGTAGCCCAAAATCAGAAAGTTTTTGAGGACAGAATTAAAAAGGTTGAACAGAAGAATATGATTCAGGATGAAGATATTGGTAATGTAAACGACAGGGTTTCTTCACTGGAAGGTGAAGTATCAGATATTATTGATCAAGTTGTAGAAATTAAAAATCTACAGGAAGAAGTTACTTCTCTTTCGAGCAGAATATCTGATTTAGAACAGGAACTTGCTTTAACTAAAAGAAATATTGGAGTTGATGGTGAACTGGCATCAAGCTCCACCATACAAAATCTTCAGGATAGTCAGAGTGTTGCTATGACAAAAATTAATCAGCTGGAAAATAGAATTTCCGACCTGGAAGAACAACTTGAAGTAAAAAATCAAAAGCTGGCAGAAAAGAAAGGATCAGGAAATACTGCGTATATTTTAGGAGGACTGGCTTTGCTGGCCCTATTACTATAATTTAAAGGAGATTTTAGCTTATGCAGCATTTAAGGTGGAGAGGAGTTTCACTTTTATTAATAATATTTCTTCTAACAAATACATTTATGTTTTTCTTTTCTGGGGTAGGCAGCAGTAGAGCTGCTGCTGCTTCAATTGAAAACGAGGATGTTGTTACAGGTATTGGATTAATGCTTCTTCTGTTAATTTTTGCTGATAATGACAAAAGCAGTGCAGAAAATTTAAACAACATATCAGTTGACAGATTTTCTACTGAAGATATTAATATTCTGGCAAAAGCAGTTCATGCGGAAGCACGAGGAGAAATTTATATGGGTAAAGTTGCAGTAGCTGCTGTTATAATTAACAGAGTTTATCATCCATCCTTCCCGAACACTATAAAAGAAGTTGTCTATCAGAGTGGTCAGTTTACTTCAGTAGAAAATGGACAAATTAATTTGTCTCCCAGCAGTGATTCATATAAAGCTGCTTATGAAGCTGCTGAAGGAAATGATCCGAGCAGAGGAAGCCTTTATTTTTATAATCCTGATAAATCAAAAAATCCAGAGTTTTTTGCTAAAAGAAAAAAGGTTGTTAAAATAGGTAATCATGTTTTTCTAAAATAATTAAAAAAGCTCATGAACAAAATATCCTTCGAACTTTTTTATTTACAGTAAGATTAAATTAAGAAAAGCGGCCAGATAGGCCGCTTTTCTTAATTTAAGTATTAATTATCTGTTTTTATTAAATTTTTGCTGATGAAAACAGCTTTTTCAAATTCATCATCTTTCACAGTACTATACATATTACCACCTGGAGCAGTTTCGGGTATATCAGAAACATTGACAGTATAAAGCTTGCTATTTTTATCTACAATAACTATCTGATCATTATTTTCTGCTTTAACTGCACCTGCTAATTTATAACTGCTGTTTGAATAAATCCTCTGACCTCTGCCGTTTCTGTTCTGTAACCTAAAAGCCTTCATTCTAATTTTATTTGCTCTTCCACATTCTGTTATTGATACAATAAATTTATCCTTATCATATATTTCAAAATTTATAACTTCATCATCAGAATTTAATTTAATTGCTTTACTCCCAATTGTATTTCTGCCAGTAGTGGAAAAACTTTTCCCGTTAAATCTTATTAAATATCCATTTTTACTAATAAATATTAAATCATTTTCTACAGAAGTTTGATGAACATTGATCAATCTGTCATCATTTATTTTTATGGCCCTAATATGTGTGTAGTTGGTATCATATTCATCAGCTTCAGTTCTCTTCACAACACCACTGCTTGTTGCAAAAGTAAGGAATTCTCGCTGATTAACATCTTTGGGTAGTATATTGAGAGAAACAATCTTTTCCTGTATAGGTATCTGGATGTAGTTAGTTAAACTCTCTCCGGTAGATAGTCCGTGGTGTTCTTCAATCTGATGAATAGAAAGATTATAAACCTCTCCAGAATCAGTAAAAAACATCAACTGATCTAAAGAAGAACCACTAACAATATAATTAATAAAATCATTTTTGCTCTGACGCAAATTAGAGATTTCGTCATTTCTTTTTATAATACCTCTATATGATAGAGAAATAACAGCAGATTTTTCTTTAATTAAATCCTGCTTATTAATTACAGCCTTTCTATCATCCGCAATAATTTCTGTTCTTCTTCTGTCAGCAAATTTATTTTTAATTTCTTTTAATTCTTTTTTCATAACTTTTTTTAATTCTGATTCACTAGAAAGAACTTTTTTATAATAGGATATTTTTTTTGCCAGTTCGTTTCTTTCAGATTCAATCTTATTTATCTCGATTCCAACCAGTCTCTGCAGCTGCATTTCTAAAATTGACTGGGCCTGTCTGGCGCTAATACGCAGACCTTCAATTAGTTTTTTCTTTGCTTCCTTTTTTGAATCAGAGTTTCTAATTATATGAATTACCAGATCAAGATTATCAACGGCTTTTTCTAAACCTTCTAAAATATGAAATCTATCTTCAGCTTTATCTAAATTGTATTTTGTGTAATTGCGGATTACTTCTTTTCTGAAGTCTATAAAATGAGATATCATTTCCAAGAGACTCATTACTACTGGTTTGTTGTCAAGCAGGGCCAGTAGATTAATTCTGAAACTTCCCTGCAGTGATGTATATTTATAGAGCCTATTCAATATTAGGTCTGTATCTGCACCAGATTTCAGTTCAATCACTATTCTTATTCCATTTTTATCAGATTCGTCCCGAAGATCAGAAACTGTAGACAGCTTATCTTTATTAACAAGTTCAGCAATTTCTTCTATTAACTTTGTTTTATTAAGCTGATAGGGTATTTCTGTAATAATAATCTGCTTATGTCTCCCTTTTTTTTCAATCTCAGTTTTCCCTCTGAGTATAATTTTCCCTTTTCCACTTTGATATGCCTCTTTTATTCCATCATCACCAATTATTTTTCCTCCAGTAGGAAAATCAGGACCAGGCATATAATTACTTATAATTGTATCCAGTCTGGCATTTGGATAATCAATTATATGCAGCACAGCATCTATTACTTCAGCTAAATTATGAGGAGGTATAGATGTACTCATACCAACAGCAATACCGCTGGATCCATTTACCAAAAGGTTCGGTATTTTTGAGGGAAGCACAACAGGTTCTTTAAGGCTTCCATCAAAGTTATCAGTAAAATCTACTGTATTTTCATCAATATTTTCCAGCAGAGACTCAGCAAAATTAGTCAGCTTTGTTTCTGTGTATCTCATGGCAGCAGCACTATCACCATCAATAGAACCAAAATTTCCATGTCCATCTATAAGCGGGTAACGCTGATTAAAATCCTGGGCCATTCTTACCAAAGCATCGTAAACTGCTGAATCACCATGAGGATGGAATTTACCTAAAACCTCTCCAACCAGCCGGGCAGATTTTTTATGTGGTCTGTTGTGCAGTAAGCCAAGCTCTTTTGCTGCAAAAAGTATCCTCCTGTGTACCGGTTTTAAACCATCTCTGACATCAGGCAGAGCTCTACCTATAATAACACTTAAAGAATAGTTTAAATAAGCATTCTTCATTTTATCTTCAATTGCGATTGGATATATTTTTTCTGACATATTATTTCTCCTCTCAACAAATATTTGCATGTTTATAATTGCTAGTATATAATATCATTTTGATAGTATCATATGCAAACATTTATTTGCAAGGTTTAGCTGGAATTTAAAACTCCTCTCTGTTATAATAATAAACATGAAGGATGGTGAGTGTTATGTCACTTTTTACAGAAACTGATTATAATGCAGATCAAATACAGGTTTTAGAAGGTCTTGAAGCGGTAAGAAAAAGGCCAGGTATGTATATTGGAAGTACAGGTATACGAGGCTTACATCATCTAGTCTGGGAAGTAGTTGACAATAGTATAGATGAATTTTTAGCTGGATATGGTAGTAAAATTAAAGTTACCATACATAAAAATAATGAAATAACAGTTGAAGATTTTGGAAGAGGTATACCAGCTGATATACATAAAGATACAGGTTTGCCAGCAGTACAGGTTGTTTTGACCACTTTACATGCAGGTGGTAAATTTAATAATAATAGTTATAAAGTTTCCGGTGGACTGCACGGTGTAGGAATTTCCGTGGTAAATGCTCTATCGGAAAAATTGATACTTACTACTCACTGGAAAGGTAATAAATATCAGCAAATTTTTAAAAGAGGTCTGGCAGCTGACAAATTAAAAAAACTGGGGAAAACAGATAGAAGTGGAACAATTATTCGCTTTAAACCTGATCCGGAAATTTTCCCTTCCACAGAATTTAAATTCGAAAATTTATCCCATCGACTACAGGAATCCGCCTATTTAAATAAAGAATTGACCCTTATACTAGTAGATGAACGTGGAGAAGAGGCAAGAAAAAAGACTTTTCAATATGATGGAGGAATAAAAGCCTTTGTACAGTACCTCAATAAAGACAGAAATCTTATTCATGATAATATAGTATATATTCAGGCAGAACCAGAAGAATATTCTATAGAAGCAGCTTTTCAATATAATGACGGTTATAGTGAAAGAATTTATTCTTATGCCAATAATATTAACACAATAGATGGAGGCTATCATTTAACAGGATTTAAAATTGCTTTGACCAGAGCACTTAACAATTTTGCCAAAAAAAATAATATGCTTCCTTCTAAAATTACATCATTAAAAGGAAATGATGTTAGAGAAGGAATTACTGCAGTAATTAATATTAAGCTGCCTGAACCACAATTTGAAGGTCAGACAAAAACTAAATTAGGAAATAGTGAGATCAGAAGTGTAGTGGAAACAGAAATATATAATTATTTAAGTCTATATTTTGATACAAATCCTGAGGTAGCTAAAGCTATTGTTGATAAAGCAATTCAGGCTGTAAGAGCCAGAAAAGCATCCAAAAAGGCACGTGAACTGACAAAGAGAAAAAGTGCATTAAATTCCAATTCTCTACCAGGTAAATTAGCAGACTGTACAAGTAGAAAACCAGAAGACAGCGAACTATTTATTGTTGAAGGGGATTCTGCCGGTGGCTCAGCTAAACAGGGGAGAGATAGATATTTTCAGGCTATTCTGCCGTTAAAGGGAAAAATACTTAATGTGGAAAGAGCAAGGCTGGATAAAATTTTGAACAATAATGAAGTTGCATCAATTATCACTGCACTCGGAGCTGGAATTGGTGAAGAGTTCAATATCAATAAACTAAGATATCATAAAATTATAATTATGACAGATGCTGATGTTGATGGAGCTCATATAGCAACTTTGATATTGACCCTTTTTTACCGCTATATGCCGAAATTAATAGAAAATGGTTTTATTTATATAGCACAGCCTCCTCTCTATAAAATTACTGAAAGAAAAAAATCTACCTACATTTTTAGCGATAAAGAGCTAAACGAATATCGTCAAAACAAAGATAAAAATTTTTCTCTACAGCGTTATAAAGGCTTGGGGGAAATGAACCCGGAACAGCTCTGGGAAACAACCATGGACCCCAAAAAAAGAGTTTTGCAAAAAGTAGAAATAGATGATGATATTGAAGCTGACAATATCTTTACCCGCCTGATGGGAGCAAATGCTTCGCTGAGAAAAGAATTTATATTTAATAATGCAGAACTAGCTGATGAGTTAGATATTTAAATTTTGGTGGTGATTTTTTGCAGAATGGATATGAAAATCAATATAAAAAAATATTAATAGCAGTAATTCTAGGCTTTATAGTAGGATGTATTGCTTTAATATACAATAAATTCCTTGATTATATAATAATAAAAATTTTATATTTGAATAATCTTCAGTCACTTACATTTCGTATAATATCTATATTTTTTCCTGCTCTGGGTGGCCTTATAGTCGGGTATATGATTAAATATGGCAGTATTACAGCAAAAGGACATGGTATACCTGCTATACTGGCTTCAATTAAAAGCCGGGAAAGGCATCTGACATATAAAGATCTTTTAACAGAAGGTTTTGCCTCTGCTGTTACTATTTCTTCTGGTGGTTCAGCAGGACGGATAGGACCAATTGTAGAAATTGGTGCCGGAATCGGTGATTTAATAGGTTTTAAATTAAACTACACTCTGTATGATTACCAGACACTGCTTGGGTGTGGTGCAGCAGCTGGAGTTGCCGGTTTATTCCATGCTCCATTAGGTGGAATTATGTTTGCAACTGAAATACTTTTCAACAAAATAGAAAAAAATCGTCTAATAATGCTTACAATAAGTGCTGTTTCAGCAGATATGATCATAATCTTAAACTCAGATAGCTTGTTTTTACCAAAATTAAATTTCAATATCCCTGACATACGTTTTGGTTTTATATCTATATTTATAGGTTTGTTTGCAGCTATACCTGGTGTTTTGTTTATATGTTCTCTAAAATTAAGTGAAGAGCTTTTTTCAAAATTAAAGTTTAAAGATATTTTGAAACCTGCTGCAGGTGGTTTAGCAGTTGGTATAACAGCATTTTTTATTCCGGATATACTTGGTTCTGGAAGTCAGATTATTGTTCAACTTTACAAACACCCTAACTATTTAATGAGAGGCCTTATATTAGTAATGGTTTTTAAAATAATTGCAACTGCCTTAACACTAGGCTCAGGTGGATCAGGAGGGATTTTTTCCCCATCACTGCTGATCGGTTTAACATATGGACTGTTGATAGAGAAAATTATAAACATTATTTTTCCATTCTTATGCATATCAATACAGCTGTATGCTCTTGTTGGTATGGCTGCGGTCTTGAGTGCAGTAATAAGGGCTCCTCTTACTTCAGCTTTTATTATTGCAGAATTTACCCATAATTATGCACTTATACTTCCTTTACTGATCGCTGCACTTACAGCTGAACGATCTGCCAATTTAAGTGGTCTTAAGTCAGCTTATTCTCCAGAATATTTTAAGCGTTTTTATTGATTTGATAGGCATCATAGGGAATTTATTGTTTCAATTTTTTTCTGTATTAAATTGGTAATGCACAACACTTTTATTTGCTTGACTTTTTAAGCTTTTATGTTATAATTAAGGCAATAAAATATAATTGGGAAGGAGCGATTTTCTTAATGACAAAATATCAGTGTACTGTTTGTATGTATATTTATGATCCTGAAGAAGGTGATCCTACAAGCGATATCGAACCTGGTACAGCTTTTGAAGATCTCCCAGAAGACTGGACCTGCCCTGAATGTGGTGTAGGTAAAGATATGTTTGAGCCTCTTGACTAATTTTAGAAAAATAATTTTTAACAGCTGGGGTTTTTAACCCCAGTTTTCCATTATTAAATATATGATTCTAGAGATTTAGTAATTCTTTACTTTTAAATACTCATATAGTATAATTAGCACAAAAGTTTATAAATAATCGGCCGTTTTTGTTTATAGGAGGTATTATATATATGAAGCAGTTTGTCGTAATAGGTCTGGGAAGATTTGGTGCTAGTGTTGCAGAAACCCTTGCTGAAAATGGATTTGATGTACTGGCCATAGATAAGAATCCAGAAAGAGTACAGTCAATTGCTGATATAGTCACACATGCTGTAGAAGCAGATGCTACAGATGAAGAAGCATTAAAAACACTGGGAGTCAGAAATTTTGATGTAGCAGTGGTTAGTATTGGTGATAATGTATCTGCTAATATACTCTGTACTTTGATTTTAAAAGAACTTAATGTTCCCTATGTGGTTGTTAAAGCTCCCGATTCACTGCATGGAAAAGTTTTAACAAAGGTTGGGGCAGATAGGGTTGTCTATCCAGAGAGGGATATGGGAGCCAGAATAGCAAACAATTTAATTTCTTCTAATGTTTTGGATTACATAGAATTTGCTCCTGAATATGGTGTTATTGAAATACTTGTATCAGAAAAAATGATAGGAAAAACTCTGGGAGAACTTGCTCTGCGGAGTAAATTTAATGTTAATGTAATGGCGATTAAGAGAGGTCAGGAACTATTTATCTCACCAGGAGCGGATGATAAAATATTAGAAGAAGATAGATTGGTTGTAATAGGGAAAAACGAAAATCTAGAACAGCTGAAAAGTTTTTAGATAAGCAGGAGTGATTTAATGTCTCAAAAAATTAAAAAATATCATATTATAACATATGGCTGTCAGATGAATGAACATGATTCTGAACTGCTGGCAGGTATGTTAGAAAATTTGAATTACAGATATACTTCAGAATTGAAAGATGCAGATATAATACTCTTAAATACATGTATTATTCGAGAAAATGCAGAACTGAAAGTTTATGGAAAACTGGGTGAACTAAAACAGTATAAACGCAAAAATCCCGATCTTATTATTGGTATTGGCGGATGTATGATGCAGCAGAATGATCCGGTAGAAGAAATATACAAAAAATATAAGCATGTTGATTTAATTTTTGGAACCCATAATATTCACCATATTCCTGAATTAATAAGACAAATAGAAAAAAATAAAAATAGAGTTGTTGAAGTCTGGGATGAAGCAGAAGGTTTAATGCCTGATCTTCCTTCAAGAAGGGATTCTGACTATTCAGCCTGGATATCAATTATACAGGGCTGTGATAATTTCTGCAGTTACTGTATAGTTCCATATGTTCGCGGTAGAGAAAGGAGTAGACCTCTAAATTCTATAATATCTGAAGCAGAAAAACTGGTTGATGATGGTGTGATGGAAATTACTCTTTTAGGACAAAATGTGAATTCTTACGGAAATGATCTGGATAATAATATAGATTTTCCAGATTTGCTGACAGAATTAAATCAAATTAAAGAGCTCAAGAGGATAAGATTTATGACTTCACATCCAAGAGATTTATCCAACAAACTGATTGATAAAATCAATATCCTGGATAAAGTATGTGAACATATACATTTACCTGTACAGTCAGGTAGTAATAAAATTCTAAAACAGATGAATAGAGGTTATACCAGAGAATATTATCTTTCTCGTATAGAAGAAATTAAAAACAAACTTCCAGATGCATCTATCTCAACTGATTTTATTGTAGGTTTTCCTGGAGAAAGTAAAGATGATTTTGAAGACACTCTTAATCTGGTGAAAAAAGTCCAGTTTGATATGGCATATACCTTTATTTATTCACCCAGAAAAGGAACACCTGCAGCAGAAAAAAATAATCAAATTCCAGAGAAAATAAAAAAAGAGAGACTCAATAAGTTAATGGATCTTCAGAACCAAATTAGTTATCAGAAAAACCAAAAACTTATCGGAAAAAAACTAAGGATTTTAATCACAGGAGAAAGTAATAATAATCCGGAAAAGTTAGAAGGTCGGAGTAGAACTAACAAAATATGTTTTGTGGATAAAAATAAAAATCTAATTGGAAACATTGCTGAAGTAGAAATAAAAAAAGCAAAAAGCTGGACACTGGAAGGTGAAGTCCTTAATATATAAGAAATTGTCAAAACCTGAGGGAATTATACTTTCAGGTTTCTATTCTTTTAGAAGATGGAGTGATTACTTTGTCAGATTTAACACCTATGATGGAGCAGTATAAAAATATAAAAAGCAAATATCAGGATGCAGTATTATTTTTCCGCCTGGGTGATTTTTACGAAATGTTTGGAAAAGATGCAGAAACTGCAGCTAAAAATTTGGATATTGCCCTCACTTCACGCAATAAAGGAGGAGGAGAAAAAATTCCTATGGCAGGTGTACCGGCACATTCTTCTGCTTCATATATTTCAAAATTAATTAAAAAAGGATTTAAAGTTGCAATATGTGAACAGCTTGAAGACCCTTCTGAAACCAGTGGAATAGTTAAAAGAGATGTAATTCGGGTAATTACACCTGGTACTGTTATAGAAAATGAAATCTTAAAAGAAAATGAAAATAATTATCTTTCTGCTGCAGTTAGCTATCAGGGAAAAATAGGGTTTGCATATACAGATATATCTACAGGTGAATTTTTGATTACTGAATTCCCGTTAAAAGAAAAAGAAAAACTAATAGATGAAATTCACCGTATAATACCACAGGAAATATTAATAGATATAAAAACAAAAAATAACATTAATCTAGATCAGCTGCAAAATATATATAAATTTTCCTGTAATGAATGCAAAAATAAAGATTATAAGTATCTTAAAACAGAATTAACTGAACACTTTAATGTTCAATCTTTGGAAGGATTTGGTTGTGCTGATATGAAAGCAGCTGTATATGCAGCTGGACAAATACTTATTTATTTAAAAGAAACTCAAAAAAGAAATATAAAACACTTAAATAAACTTCAGTCATACCATTTGGAAGATTATATGGTACTTGATGCAGCAACCCGCAAAAATCTTGAGTTAACTTCTACAATTAGAGATAATAAAAGATCAGGATCACTGATATCTGTTATTGATAAAACAGTTACATCTATGGGGGGGCGTAAAATTAAAAAATGGATAAATCAGCCTCTAATAAAAAAGAAAAAAATTATTGAACGACTGGATGCAGTTGAAGAATTAAAAGATAATTTTATTGAATTACAAAAGTTAAGAAAAAAACTTGAGGATATCTATGATTTGGAAAGAATCATGAGTAAAATAACATACCAATCAGCAAACGGAAGAGATCTGGCAGCACTAAAAAATTCTCTTTTTAATCTTCCTGAAATAAAGCAGAAGCTCAAAAATTTTAATGCTGAATTAATAAAATCAATGACTGATAATTTTGATTCTCTTACTGATATATATGAGCTAATTGATAATTCTATTGTAGATGAACCTCCTACAACTGTTACCGAAGGAGGAATAATAAAAAAAGGATTTAATAAAGAACTGGATAAATTAAAAAAACAGGTAAGTGAAGGTAAAGAATGGATAACATCTCTGCAAAAAATAGAAAGAGAAAAGACAGGTATTTCGTCATTAAAAGTTGGTTTTAATAAAGTTTTTGGTTATTATATCGAGGTTACAAACTCAAACTTAGACAGTGTACCTGAACATTATACAAGAAAACAAACCCTAAGCAACAGTGAAAGATATATTATTCCAGAGCTAAAGGAAAAAGAATCTCAAGTATTAGGTGCAGAAGAAAAAATGAATGAACTTGAATATAATCTTTTTATTCAAGTTAGAGAAAAAATAGCAGAAGAATTTGCCAGAATAAAGTTAACTGCAGATATAATTGCAAAAATTGATGTTCTATTATCATTTGCTGTGGCTGCAATAGAAAATAATTATACTAGGCCTGTAATAAATGACGATTGTCATATAAATATAAAAAATGGCAGACATCCGGTTGTTGAAAAAATGTTTAAAGAACAATTTGTTCCTAATGATACTATACTGGATCATAAAAATAATAGATTTATTATCATTACTGGTCCAAATATGTCTGGAAAATCAACTTATATGCGCCAAGTTGCACTAATAGTGCTGCTGTCCCAAATTGGAAGTTTTGTTCCTGCGGAAAAAGCAGTTATAGGTCTCAGCGACAGAATTTTTACCAGAGTAGGGGCAAGTGATGATTTAACAACCGGTCAGAGTACATTTATGGTAGAGATGAATGAAGTAGCTAATATCGTCAATAACAGTACAAAAAAAAGTCTAATTATCCTTGATGAAGTAGGAAGAGGTACAAGTACTTATGACGGTGTCAGTATAGCCTGGGCTGTCAGCGAATATATTAACAATCCGGAACGTATTGGTGCACGAACTCTTTTTGCAACACACTATCACGAACTAACACGTCTTGAAGATGAGTGTGAAGGTGTAAAAAACTATAATGTACTGGTAGAAGAAGATAGTGATGGGGTACACTTTTTACATCGTATTGTTGAAGGTAGATCTAGTGATAGTTATGGAATAGAAGTAGCCCGTCTTGCTGGACTTCCCAATGAGATAATTATAAATGCTCAAAAAATTCTTGAACGTCTAGAAAAAAATAACCAGACTCCAATAAGAAAGCTGGAAAAACAAGCTAAAAATAAGAATGTTAAACAGCTGCAGCTTTTTTCTGAAGATAATCCTGTAATAAAAAAGCTGCAGAAAAAAGATATTATTAATATGACTCCAATGGAAGCTATTAACTTTTTGTATAATTTAAAACAGGAATTAAATGATAAGGAGAATTAAAATGGGTATAATTAAACAACTCCCACAAAATGTTGCCAATCAAATATCTGCCGGAGAAGTAGTTGAACGACCTGCTTCAATTGTTAAAGAATTAATAGAAAACTCTATTGATGCAGAAGCAAATAAAATAGAGGTCAACATTTCTGAAGGAGGAAGAGAAAAAATACATGTTAAAGATAATGGTACCGGTATTCTTCCTGAAGATATGGAAATGGCTTTTTGCAGATATGCAACAAGCAAAATTAAAAATATAGATGATATTTACTCACTTTTTACTCTCGGTTTTAGAGGAGAAGCGCTTTCCAGTATATCTTCTGTTGCAAAAATAAAGATGATAAGCCGACATAAAAGTAAAGAATCCGGTATGGAAATAAAAATAATCGGCGGCAAAATAGAATCTAAAAAACCAGTAGGCTGTCAGATAGGAACTGAAATTACAGTACGTGATATATTTTATAATACACCGGCAAGATATAAATATTTAAAAACTACATCTACAGAATTTGGACATATAAGCAAAATTGTAAGCGCTGAAGCTGCTGCATATCCAGAAATCCAGTTTAAACTTAATCACAATAAAAACAATGTACTTACAACACCGGGTAATGGTAAATTAGAAGATACTATTTTTGCTATTTATGGTGAAGAAATTGCAAATAACTTAATTGAAGTGAATATAGAAGACCGCTATATAAAATTAAATGGATATATAGGTAATACTAATATATCCCGCGCCAGCAGAAGCCATGAGCTTTTTTTTGTAAATAAACGTCCAATATTGAACAGAACTGCAACCAGTGCAGTGGAAAAAGCTTATAAAAGACTGCTCGATCCAGGTAGATATCCAGTTGTATTTTTATTTATTGATGTAAATCCTATTCTAGTTGATGTTAATGTTCACCCGGCAAAAAAAGAAGTTAAATTCAGCCGTAATCAAATTATTTTTGATGTTATAAGTAAAGGTTTAAGAAAAATATTAAAAAATGAAAATCCAACTCCAATTGTTAATGTTAACAAAAACAATACTAATAAAAATAATAGTCAGCCTAAAATCAGCCCTGAAAAAATTCAGCAATCTTTTGATCAAAATACTTTTTTTAGCACAGTTAATAATAAACAATTAAATAATAAAAATTCTATTCATGACAGGTACAGCAGCTATCAAAATAAGCAATATACAAATTATATTTCGAAAAAAAATATTAAAAATAATCCACCTTATAAAAAACAAGTAAATTATGAAGATAATTATGAATATTCAAAAGAACACTATGTAAGTGAGGAAAATATAAAATTTAAATATCTTGGTCAAATTTTTAACAGCTATCTAACTATAGAAACTGAAACAGGAATAAAAATAATTGATCAGCACAATGCCCATGAGAGAATCCTTTTTGAAAATCTTTTTGCAGAATATAATAGTAAAAATAACACAAATCAGGCTCTGCTGCTGCCGGTAAAAATAGATCTATCACCAGAAGAAAAAGAAATAGTAAATAAATATAAAGAATCTCTTAACAAGCTTGGTATAGTATTTTCTGATTTTGGTGGTAATACAATACTTATTGAGGAAGTTCCATCATTATTAAAAGATAAATCAACAAGAAATATAATCGAAAATCTTATAGGTAATTTACTTAAAGAAGGAAAAACTCTTAATATAGCTGAACAAAAAGAGGTAATGATTAAGTATCTAGCCTGTAGAAGTGCAATTAAAGCAGGGAGGCCGCTCAATAAAAATGAAAGTATCAAATTAATTAAAGATCTTTTAACCACAGAAAATCCGTATAGATGTCCTCATAGTCGTCCAATAATGATAGAAATTAGCAAAAAAGAAATAGAAAGAGGTCTTGGGAGATAATGGATAAATTATTAGTAATAACAGGTCCAACAGCTGTAGGAAAAACAGATCTTTCTATAAAACTAGCTGAAGTGCTTAATGGTGAAATAATATCTGCTGATTCCATGCAGATTTATAAAGATATGAATATCGGAACCGCTAAAGCAGATAAAAAAATACGCAGTACAATTCCACACCACTTAATAGATATTATTACACCAGATAAAGAGTATTCTGTCAGTTTGTTTCAGAAAGATGCTGATAGAATAATAGAGGATATTAGGGCAAGAAATAAAATTCCTATCATTGTTGGTGGAACAGTTCTTTATATTAAAGCTGTTCTGGAAGGTTTTATGCTGCCTGATATAGAGCCTGACTATAAATTAAGAAAAAAATTAAATTATCTGGCAAAATCAAAAGGAACAGAACATGTTCACAGTATTTTAAAAAAAAGGGATCCCAAACTTGCAGAAAAACTCCATCCCAATGATTTAAGAAGGGTTATCAGAGGAATAGAAATTTTTGAGCAGACAGGCAGAACAAAAACTTACTATAAAAAAATGCAGAAAAAAAAACCTCCTCGCTATCATTCAGTAAAATTTGTTGTAAAGCGGAAGAGAAAAAATCTATACAATAGAATTAATCAAAGAGTAGATTTTATGATAGAATCTGGCTTAATAGATGAAGTAAAATACCTGCTGGACAATTATGATTTAAGTAAAACTGCAAAACAGGCACTGGGTTACAAAGAAGTTATAGAATATTTTAACAAAAAAATTTCGTTAAAAGAAGCCATAAATAATATAAAGAAAAGGACAAGACATTTTGCCAAACGCCAGTTGACATGGCTGAGAAAAGAAAATAATTTGATAGAATTAAATGCAGATAAAAATTCTCCAGAAGAAATGAAAAATAATATTTTAGATATAATAAAGGAGCAGTAAATAAGATGAAAGACATAACTATCAATAAAAAAAATCCCAAACCAGTTTAAACTGGTTTTTTGAGGTAAGAATGTCCTTTGAGGTAAGAATGTCCAATGATCTTTATTATCGGCTTAAATATTTTTATAATTTTATAACTTTGCAGGATTTTTGACCTATATATTGAATTTTTAAGTATAAGAATATATAATAATAGGAGGCTGCATAATTATGAATAATAAGAAGAATTATCAGGATGAAATTCTTAATCATGTGCGCGAAAATAATATTGAAGTAGTTGTTTATTTTGTTAATGGCTATCAATTAAAAGGCGAAATTATAGGTTATGATAATTTCACAATCATATTAAAAAGTGATCAAAGAGATCAGATGATTTATAAACATGCTATTTCTACTATTGCACCTGTTGAAAAGATAAGTGGACTTCTCGAAATTGTTAAAGAAGATGATTAAATAAATATTCTACTTTAAATAGGAAGTTGATAAGGAAGTTGATAATTTTGAAAAAAAAAATATTAATAATAATTATTTTTACAATATTTTTATCTATATTTTCCTTAAATGCCTGTGCTTATTCCAATTTTAATTGGAAGTTATTAAAATCCAACAGCAAATACATTTTACAAACCGCTCCTAATAATATTATTGCAAATTATAATCTTGCTCTTTCTTATGCAAATACAGGGCAAATTGATAAAGCATATGATATTATAAATAGTTTTGACGGTAGTATTAATAGAGAAGAATTCAATGCTGCCGTTCAGAACTATCTTAAACCACTTGACCAATTTTCTGATACTCAAAATATTTTATTATTAAATTATGCTGCTTTTAAAGAAGTAATTAATGAAAATTATAATGAAGCAATAAATATTTTTAAATTTGTTATTAGAAATGATCCCAAAAATCAGTGGACAAGAAATCATATAGCTGCAGCATATTTAGAACTTGAAGATTATGATAATGCTTTTAAATATATCAATTCTGCTTTAAAAATTAAAGACAATAATTATTCACATTTACTAAAAGCAGTTATATATTATGAAAAAGATAATTTAATTAAAGCTTTTTTTGAAGCTTCTCAGGCAGGTTCACTTGTAAATTCACTACTTGAAAGGAATTAATATTTAGGAGGCTTTTGAATGCTTTTTGACAAGGAAGGAAATTTTAATATTGTACAGCTCTTTTCCTATCCAGATAATGATTATAATAAATTAAAAAATGAAGCACTAAAATGCAGTAGATGCCTCTTACGAAAAAAATGTAATGGTGTGGTTATGGGAGAGGGCAGTTTAACCGGCAAGATAATGCTTATTGGAGAAGGACCTGGTGCAAATGAAGACAGGTTGGGGAGACCTTTTGTAGGACGAGCCGGCAAACTGATGAATGAAATACTAGAAGCGGTTAATTTAAAAAGAGAAGATATTTACATAACCAATATTGTTAAATGCAGGCCTCCAGGGAATAGAGTCCCAACAAAAGAGGAGTTCGAATCCTGTGTTTCAATTTTAATGGCTGAAATTAATCTTATAGAACCAAAAGTTATAGTTCCTTTGGGATCAACAGCTTTGAAATTTTTAATTGACCCAGATGCCTCTATAACGAAATTGAGGGGGAAGTGGATCCAGCGAGGAGAGTATTTTATTCTCCCTACTTTTCATCCAGCCTATCTTTTGCGCAACAAAAAAATGAAAAAATACAGCTGGCATGATTTTAAAATAATAAAAAAATCCGCTGATAGAATAAAAGAATTAAAAAGCAGCGGAAGTTTGTAAATTATTAATTCTCCATCTATATAGATGGAGAATTTTTTATTTAAATTACAAAATTAAAATTAAAAACTGAGATTTCTATAAAGGCCAATAACTTTTCCTAAAACAACTACATTTTTAGAAATAATGGGCTCATATGCAACATTTTCTGGCTGCAGCCGTATATAATCGTCTTCTTTAAAAAATCTTTTTACAGTTGCTTCATCATCAAGCAAAGCTATTACAATATCTCTATTTTCTGCATGATTCTGTTTTTGTGCAATTACATAGTCATGATCATAAATACCTGCATCGTGCATACTATCTCCACTAACTTGAAGCATAAAAATTTCTTTATTTCTAACTTTTAGATAATCAACCGGAAAAGGGAAATAATCTTCTATATTTTCTTCAGCCAGGATAGGTTCACCTGCTGTTACCTTACCTACAACTGGAATTTTTAGCATTTCTTTTTTATCCTTTTCTATATTATCATTCTCATAAATCACTTCAATAGCACGGGGTTTAGAAGGATCTCTGCGCAGATATTTTAATTTTTCTAATGTTTTTAGGTGGCTGTGAACAGATGCAGGAGATTTTAACCCAACTGCACTTCCAATTTCTCTCACAGATGGAGGATAACCTTTTTCATCTATTTCTCTCATAATAAACTTTAATATACTCTTTTGACGGTCGGATAATTCATTCATTAATAAATCCCTCCTGACTATAATATATTATACCATATGATATTAAATATAACAAACAATCGTTCATCTTTTTCTTGACAATGAACATATGTATTGTTATAATTACATTAAAGAACATGTGTTTAGTACATTTGTATGTATAAAGGGGGAGTTGATTATGTATACAGCTAATTCTATTAGAAAAAAGAAACAGTATAATACAGACAGAGGTAAAAATGTTTTATTAAAACTGACTTTTATACTAGTAACAATATTTATCCTGTTAGTATTAATAACAGTGATCTTTACTCTAATTTCTTCCGGGAATAATGAAATTGAATATAATCAATACATTGTCAAAAAAGGAGATTCATTATGGTCAATTGCAGATAATCATTATGGTAATAAAGTTGATTTGAGAAAAAAAATCTATACAATTAAAAAAGTGAATAATTTAGATAATTCTATAATATCACCCGGGGAACAGATAATTCTCCCTATAAATTAGAAAACATCTTTAATTAGAAAGGATTTTTTATAATGACTAACAAACAAAAAACAGTAATTTATACAAGAGTCAGTACAGAAAAAGATAGTCAGGCAGGCAGTTTAAAAAGGCAAAAAGAAGAATTAATAAATTATGCATCCGAAAATAATATGGAAATTATAAAAATTATTGAAGAAAAAGAAAGCGGTTTTGATGAAACAAGAAAGGGAATGCTGGAGGTTTTAGAGCTGATAAGAGATAAAAAGGCAGACACTCTCCTCATACAGGACAGCAGTAGATTGGGGAGAGGAAATGCAAAAATGGCTTTAATACATCAAATATTAAATATGGACGGGAAAATCATTTCTTATGCTGATAAAGGTGCTATTGCTTTAAATGATTTGGAAAATATGATTCTGGAAATTTTATCTGTAATTGAAACATATCAGCAAAAACTGACAAACAGAAAAATAAGTAGAGCAATGAGAAAAAAAATAAATGAAAGCAGATTTAATCCCGCAGATAATTTAAAAAACACTGATAAAGGAGGAAGACAGCGAAAAGATATTCCTATTGAAGAAATAATTCGTTTAAAAAAACTTGAACTTAGTTTTAAAGATATTGCAGCAACACTTAGAGGACTGGGATATGATGTATCAAAATCAACTGTACATAGAAGATATAGAGAATTTATGCAAAACAGCTTAAAATAAAGCTAAAATAAAGTTGAAAAATGAAAATTATAAAAATATTTATATAAAAATATTTTTATATTATAGTAAAAACTAAAATAGTAAAAACGGCCTACCAAAAATTTGACTGTACAAACTTTTGATTTTTATTTTTAATATCCCATAATCTTAAGTAAACTTAAGATTATGGGATATTTCTAATTTTAATAACATATATAATTTCTAGCATAATACTTCCCAAATTTATAATAACTTCGTAAAATAATAATTTTACGAAGTTATTATTTAAAATAATTTATAGATTACATTTTTACATCTAATTCAATTATTATTACTCTTTATATACTGCCACAACTTCTCCATAATAAAATGTATGCATAACTTCATCTGGATATTTCTTTTCTAAAATATCTTCATCTAGATTTTCTTTGATCATATCCTGATGATATTTAATTTTACATATAAAATGCAGATCATTTCCGTTTATAATTGGAACTTTAGTTTCTTCAACTTCCATCAGTGTTAGACCCAATTCTTTAATTTTATCATGATCTCTACCGGATCTAGTTCCACAAAACTGCAGTTCCTTTTTAAACTGGCCATTCAATGGTACACTAATTGTAAAATAATCACTATTTTCTATAAGCTGATGTGTATGGCGTGACTTTCTGACAGGCGCCATTATAATATTTTGATTCCAAACAAATCCTGCCGTTCCCCATCCCATAGTCATTGTATTTACTTCACCATTATATTTAGTTGTTAAAAATACTCCTCCAGGTAAAACAATATTATAATCATTTAAAATCTGATTAAATTCTGCTTTTTCCACTAATATCACCTCTTAAACTTAATCAATTTATTTTTCCTTTTTCATGTAATTCTTTAATTTGGACTACATCTTTGTCTCCCCGTCCAGAAAGATTAATTATAACAATTTGATCCTTTGTTAATTCAGCAGCTACTTTAAGACCTCCAGCCACAGCATGAGCACTCTCTAAAGCAGGTATAATACCCTCTTTTTCTGATAATAAATGAAATGCATTTATTGCTTCCTGATCATTTGCTGTAGTATATTTAGCTCTACCTGATTCTTTAAGATAGCTGTGCTCCGGACCCACTCCAGGATAATCCAGACCTGCTGCTATTGAATGCGTATGTGAAACAATATCATCATCATATAAAACATAACTTTTAAAACCATGCAGTTCACCAGGTTTACCATAGCTTAATGGTGCAGCATTTTCACCGGCTTTAACACCTTTACCACCTGGTTCAATACCCAAAATATTTACTGTTTTATCATCTACAAAAGGTGCAAACAGACCTATAGCATTACTGCCACCACCCACACAGGCAACTATATAATCTGGCAATTTATTTTCTTTTTCTTGAATTTGTTTTCTAGCTTCTTTTCCAATAATTGACTGGAATTCTTTTACCATAGTTGGATATGGATCCGGACCAACTGCAGATCCTAGCATATAAAAAGTATTATCAGCATTTTTTACAAAATCTTTTAAAGCTTCATCTACAGCTTCTTTTAAAGTTCCATCTCCAGCACTGACAGCCTTTACTTCTGCTCCCAAAAGCTCCATTCTAAAAACATTTAACTGCTGTCGTTTAATATCAATTTCACCCATGTAGATAATGCAATCCATACCAAATAAAGCACATACAGTTGCAGCTGCTACTCCATGCTGACCGGCACCGGTTTCTGCAATAATTCTTTTTTTACCCATTTCCCGAGCAAGTAATGCTTGACCAATACAGTTATTAATTTTATGGGCACCTGTATGATTTAAATCTTCTCTTTTTAGATAAATTTTTGCTCCACCAATTTCTTCAGTTAAATTTTTGGCAAAATATAAAGGACTTGGTCTACCGACATAATCTTTAAATAAATTGGCAAGTTCATCCTGAAAATCCTTTTTATTCTTAATTTCATAAAATGCATCTTTTAAGTCCTTTAAAACAACTGCTAATTCTGAAGGTACAAAACTACCTCCAAAATCACCAAAAAATCCTTCCCTGTTCTCTTCTCCACTCTTCTTATTCATTCTCTCATCCTCCATCTCATTTTATTAAATTCAATATTTTATTGAATTTAATAAAAGTTTAGCAGATATATTGTCAGGTGTCAACTTATCTTATCAAAGATTATTCCCATTTTTTTGTAATTTTTTTACACATCTTTTTCTAAACAGCAAATAGTACGTATATTTTTAATAGCAATTTGATAAAATTAAATCTAAGTGAAAATATATATGAGCAGGAATACTGGTAATTTCTATTATAAATTACTTAAGAGCAGGTCTTAAGACCTGCTCTTCTTTTGATCTGCCAAATTTATTAACTGTAGATAATTTTATTGTTTAAATAACTTTTTCTTGTATTAAATTGAACTTAAATTTACCATTTTCAAAATCTACTTCTACCATATCTCCTTCTTTAATTTTTTCTTCCAATAAGAGCATAGCCAATTCATCTTTAATCTGATTTTGAATAACTCTCCTTAAAGGACGAGCACCATAAGCAGGGTCAAAACCAAGTTCTAAAAGTTCTTCTTTTGCTGTTCTTGTTAGTTCAATTTCTATATTCTGTTCAGATAAATTTTCCTGCAGATAAGATATTTGAATATCAATAATATTAAATATATCCTCTCTGCTCAAAGAATGGAAAATTATCTTTTCATCAATTCTATTTAAAAATTCGGGCCTAAACTGAACTTTAAGTGCTTCATCAATTTTTTCTTTAATTTTAGCTTCATCATCTAAATCCTGAATATACTGTGAACCAACATTAGAAGTCATTATAATTACTGTGTTTCTAAAATCAACTTCCTTACCCTGACTGTCAGTTAAAACACCATCATCAAGTATCTGCAGCAGAATATTAAAAACATCCGGATGAGCTTTTTCTATTTCATCAAATAAAATTACAGAATAAGGGTTGCGTCTTACTTTTTCTGTCAGCTGTCCACCCTCTTCAAAACCAACATAGCCTGGAGGTGAACCAATTAGCTTAGAAACTGCATGTCTTTCCATATACTCAGACATATCAATTCTAATCAGAGCCCGTTCATCATCAAAAAGATATTCAGCCAGTGTTTTGGCAAGTTCAGTTTTACCAACTCCGGTTGGTCCCATAAACATAAAGGAAGCAAGTGGTCGATTTGAATCCTGAAGACCTGTGCGTGAACGGCGAATTGCATTGCTGACTGCTTTAACAGCATCATGCTGCCCGACAACACGTTTTTCCAAATGATCTTCTAAATGAATCAACTTTTCTTTTTCTTCTTCCATCAGTTTCTGCAAAGGAATATCAGTCCAGAGTGAAACGATTTCTGCAATATCTTCTTCTGTTACTTCTTCCTTAACCAAATGGCCGGCTTCATTTTGCGATTCTTCTACTTTCTGGCTGACCTCTGTTAATTTTTTGCGAAGCTCATTAAGCTCACCATAGCGCAGGCGTGCTGCTTCTTCATAATTAGCATCTCTTTCTGCAGCTTCAGCCTGATATTCAACCTGATCAATTTTTTCTTTAAGTTCCTGTATTTTTGCCAGTTGATCTTTTTCGTTTTTCCATTTTAAACGAAGTGGGTCACGCTGATCTTTTAATTCCTGGAGTTTTTCTTCAATTTCAGTTAGTCTTTCCTGAGCTTCATCTGTATTTTCATTTTTAAGAGCTTCTTTTTCTGTTTCCAGCCTGCGTACTTTGCGGTCCAGTTCATCTATTTCCATTGGCATAGAATCAATTTCAATTCTAATTTTAGAGGCAGCTTCATCAATTAAATCAATAGCCTTATCAGGCAGAAACCTTTCGGTTAAATATCTATCAGAAAGCTTAGCAGCTGCAACAATTGCATTATCTGTTATTTTAATTCCATGGTGAATTTCATATTTTTCTTTTAATCCTCTTAAAATTGAAATAGTATCTTCAATATTAGGTTCAGAAACCTGTACCGGCTGAAATCTTCTTTCTAATGCTGCATCTTTTTCGATGTGTTTTTTATATTCTGCTAAAGTAGTTGCTCCAACACAGTGCAGTTCTCCACGTGCTAAAGCAGGCTTTAAAAGATTGGCAGCATCCATTGATCCTTCTGTAGCACCTGCCCCAACCAGTGTATGCATTTCATCAATAAAAAGAATTATTTGTCCTTCAGCTTTTTTAATCTCTTTTAAAACTGATTTTAACCTCTCTTCAAATTCCCCTCTAAACTTTGTTCCAGCAACTAATGACCCCATGTCAAGAGAAATCACTTTTTTGTTTTTTAAGTTTTCTGGGACATCACCGTTTACTATTCTCTGTGCCAGCCCTTCTACAATTGCAGTCTTACCAACACCCGGTTCCCCTATTAAAACAGGATTATTTTTGCGCCTTCTTGAGAGAACCTGCATTACTCTTCTAATTAGATTATCTCGTCCAATAACTGGATCTAAATTACCTTCTCTAGCCTGGTCAGTAATATCAATTGTATATTTTTCTAAAACATTGAAATTATCTTCGCCCTGCTGTGAATCTATTTTATCTCCTCCACGGAATTCTTTAATGATCTGCTTCATTTCATTGTAATATATATTTTGCTCATAAAGTAATTTACCTAAATTAGTTTTTCTATCCTTTAACATTGCCAGCAAAAAGTGTTCAGTAGATATATATTGGTCTCCAATACCTTCTGCCTCTTTTTTTGCCTCACGCATAATATCATTTAACTGTGATGACATATATACCTGCCCACCCTGTTCAGAATAGACCTGAGGTAATCTTTTTAACAGCTTTTCATTTTCTGCTTTAAGTTTCGTCAGGTTAGCTTCCGACTTCTGTAGAAGTGGAATAACAATACCATCATCCTGATTTAATAATGCCTGAAATAAATGGGCAGGGAATATCTCCTGATGCTGATAGTCTTTGGCAATATTTTGTGCCTCAACCAAACTCTGCTGTGCTTTTCGAGTAAAGTTTTCCATATCCATTTTTATTCCCCCTTAATAATTTATATACAATTTTTTAATTTCTATAAATATTATAATATAAAGGTCAGAGAAGGTCAAGAGTTAATATAAAAAGGATTTACGGATCTTTAATTGAATAATTGATATATAGGTTAAATATATTATCCCAATCAATATAAAATTATAATTATAATTATAATTTATAATAAGATATAATAAGATATAATAAGATATAATAAAAATAAAATGTATAATTTTATGTGCTTTTTGGCAAGCATAAAATTAAATTACTAAATAAACAAATATAAACTTAAACAAAGGAAGTGATTAATATTTCTCAGCTCAATTTTTTACAGGCAGTAAATAAATTTAAAAAATATCTTGAGATAGAGAAAGGTTATTCCAGACTTACAATTAAGGAATATGACAGTGATCTGCATCAATTATATGATTATTTGCGAGAAGAATTAGACTTTAAAGAAAATTTTAGTGCAGGTGAAGTTGATAGGCTGGATATATCAGAATTTTTGGCAGATGCTGTAATAGTAAATGATAATAAAGCAGTAACCAGAAACAGAAAATTATTTGCTATTCGCTCTTTTTATAAATACCTCTTACATTATGGTATAGTAAATAAAAATCCTGCAGAAGCAATAGAAAGCAGTAAAACTGATACTCGTCTTGAACCAATTTATTTAAAACTAAAAGAAGCACAGCAGTTTATAAAAGCTATCGATGAATATGGGGGTATCAACCGCCTACGAGATCTTGCAATAGTAAAATTATTTCTATATGCAGGTCTCAGAATTTCGGAACTTGTAAATTTAGATTTCGATAACATTGATTTTGATGACGGTTCAATAAAATTTTATGGAAAAGGCAAAAAAGAACGTTATGTACCACTGCATAATGATGTAATTTTAGCTATCAGACGCTATATGAGGGAAAGAAATTCAATTAAAATTACGGAAAGTGATGCCAGACAGGCAGTCTTTATATCACGGCATGGCAGACGAATTAATCCAAGAACTATTCAGCTTTTTGTAAAAAAATATGCAAAAAAAGCAGGATTAAGCAGAGCGGAAAAAATAACTCCACACAAACTTCGCCATACCTTTGCTTCTACACTATATCGTCAGACTAAAGATATTAAGGTGCTTCAGGATCTTCTGGGCCACTCAAACATTTCAACCACACAGATTTATACACATGTAGATAATGAAGAAAAGAAAAGCGCCATTGATGAAATGCCGGATCTATAATTTTAAAAAAATAACTTATAAAAAATATAATCAAAAAAAAGGCAGGCAAAAACCTGTCCTTTCATAATTCATAAAATGGTGGTGAGAGACAGAATCGAACTGTCGACACGTGGATTTTCAATCCACTGCTCTACTGACTGAGCTATCTCACCATAAAAATATTAGTGCCTTATAGGACACTAATTAATGGACCCTAATTAATTTAAATCAAAAAAATAAAAATGGTTGCGGGGGCCGGATTCGAACCGACGACCTCCAGGTTATGAGCCTGACGAGCTACCAGACTGCTCTACCCCGCGGCAATGTGGTGAGCCATGGAGGAATCGAACCTCCGACGCCCTGATTAAAAGTCAGGTGCTCTACCGACTGAGCTAATGGCCCTTTTATCTTGCGACGTTATATATAATAACACTATTTATTTTACTTGTCAATAGTAAAATTATAAAAAAGCAGATAAATTTTATCTGCTTTTTTAATATCGAGGTAATTATACTAAATGGTTTATTGTGGATATAATTTATAGATCCATAATTTACGATATCAACAAAATTTAACTTACTGTAATAAAAAGTTCGAAAGATTTTTTCTAAAGAAAATTTTTTCAAATTTAAGGAAGATAATTAACAGGGTTAATAGGTTTCCCATTTAATAAAACTCCAAAATGAAGATGAGATCCTGTACTTAATCCGCTGCTTCCAGCCAGTGCTATTTTTTGTCCTGCTTTAACTTCTGTACCAACAGATACAAGCAGTCTGGAATTATGAGCATACAGAGTTTCTACGTTATTGCCATGATCAATAATTATAGTTCTGCCAAATCCAGTCATCCAGCTGCTTTGCGTAACTGTTCCAGAAGCAGCCGCTTTAACAGCAGTTCCATTCGGTACAGCAATATCAAGCCCATTATGAAATTCTCGACTTCTTTTAACAGGGTGGTTTCTCCAGCCAAAATTAGAAGAAATCCTGCCCATTACAGGCCATATAAAAACTCCTTTTTTTAACTGTATTGGTCCAGATGAAGTGAAATTTCTAATAACCAATTCCTGTCCAGCATAAATTTTATCTCCATGCAGATTATTAGCCTGTTTAATTGTATCTACATCAGTTCCATACTTTTTCGCAATTATGGTAAGAGCTTCTCCTTTTTTTACCTTATGTACAATGCTTTCAATATTATTTACTTCTAGTTTTGAACTTCCAATTCCATTATTATTAATCAAAAGTTTTTGTCCAACTTTTATAAAATTAGATTTAATACTATTTTCTCTTTTAAGTTCAGAAACAGTAATATTAAATCTATCAGCTATTTCAGATAGTGTATCACCTTTTCTAACTTCATAAAGAATACTATCTTCTGAGGATTGATCTTCACTGCTGGCATCAGCATCAATCTTACTGTTCCTAATAATAATTTTTTTGCCAATGCTTAAAAAATCACCATTTAAATTGTTTTTTTCACGAAGTGCCTTTATAGAAGTGTTATATCTATGTGCTATTTCTGAAAGTGTATCACCAGATTTTACTTCATGAACAATAAGAATATTATTTTCTTCATCATTTTTATTTTCTGATTTATTATCCGTTATATAATTATTTTTTATGTTCAGTTCCTGTCCTATTTTAATTATATTGGAATTTAAGCCATTTATTCTTTTAAGTTCAGAAATAGTAATATTAAACTTATCTGCAATATCAGATAGGGTATCCCCTTTTTTAACAGTATAAATTTCGCTTTGAGTTCTAGCTTTTAAAAGCTGATATGTTTTATTCCCAACAACACCATCAACTTTCAAACCTTCTTTTTGCTGAAATTCCTCAACAATTTCTTTGGTTCTTTGACCAAATATACCATCAGGACTTACATCATAATCCATCTGCTGCAGCATCCTTTGAACTTCTTTTACATCTTTACCTCTACTTCTGATATCTACTTTAAAGGCAGATACTGAAACAGAAAAAACAAATAAAAATATTAACAAAATTAGAAAAGCACTATTAAATTTTTTTTTCGCCATCTCTTCCCTCCTTTCACAACTATCATATTTTATTCTATTTATTCTACACTATTTAATATAATTCAATATATATTTTAAAATTCCTTTTTTAAAAGACCACTTTTTTCTAATCCAGAAAAATTATTCTGTCTTAAAGCCTCATATATAATTATAGATACTGAATTAGCCAAATTTAATGACCGCAGATTCTGCTTCATCGGTATTCTAATACATTTATTTAAGTTGTTTTTAAGAAGTTTGTTATCAAGACCGGCAGTTTCTTTACCAAAAAGAAAAAAATCATCTTTTTTATATTTAAACTCATGATATGATTTTGGAGCTTTCGTCGTAACAAAGAAAAAACGGCCTCCCTGATTTTTTTCAAAAAAATCATCCAGATTATCATAATATGTTATATCCAGCTTATCCCAGTAATCCAATCCAGCTCTTTTTAAATATTTATCAGAAGTTGAAAATCCAAGCGGACGAATCAAATGCAGAGATGCACCGGTCACAGCACATGTGCGGGCAATATTTCCAGTATTTTGTGGTATCTCAGGCTCTACTAATACAACATTCACTATTATCAACCTCTCTTAATATTATAAGCTAAATTTTAAAATTTAAAAATTTTGTTAATGATAAAAATCCCCCCTCTGGCAGCATTAAAGCTAATTTTAGGGGAACTATTTATATTCCTAAACTTCTATAACCATTCCATCATAAGCTGGTTCTATATAATCAGGTAGATAATCATTTAATTTTTCATGATCTAACTGATGAGAAATATGAGTTAAATATCCTTTTTTTATATTTAGCTCATTTATTAAATCAACGGCTTCATCAACTGAAAAATGAGTGGGATGTTTTGAATACCGCAGTGAGTCAACTGCTATATAATCTACTCCAGTCAACAGTTTTTTTGTCTGATCAGGAATGCTACTGCAGTCAGTAATATATGCAAATTTCTTAATTCTGTAACCTAAAATCAAATTTTTACCGTGATAAATAGGAAGCGGAATAATATTTTCTCCATAAATTTTTAACTCTTTTTTTATCTCAATTAATTCTACCTGTGGTATTCCACCACCATGATTTTCTTTAGAAAATATATATGGAAAAATTCTTTTCAAACTTTCTAATGTTTTTTTATCAGAATAAACCGGCATTTCATGGCCTAACTGCCAGTTTAAAGCTCTTATATCATCAAACCCCATAATATGATCTGCATGTGCATGTGTAATCAGTACTGCATCTACATGCTGAATATTGTTCATTATTAACTCCAACCGCATTTCCGGTGGTGTATCAATCAGCAGATTAGTATTTTTAGTTTTTATATGAATTGATGTTCTATTTCTTTTGTTTTTGGGATTTTTTGATTTACATACCTTACAGCTGCATCCAATAACAGGTACTCCATGTGAAGTACCTGTACCTAAAAATGAAATACGCAAATGAACCTCTCCCTTCAATAGAATTTTATCTCAGGAAAGGTTTATTGTCAAACACCTAAAATATGAATTTGTAAAAGATATTAATTGCTTTCCGCCGCTGAAATTAGGCCTTTTTCTCTTAAAAAATTTGCCAGCCTCTTATAGACAAAGATAGTTATACCTGAATTAAGAAAAGCTTTTGTTAAATTAAAAGGAAGAATTCCAGGCAGCATCATATTTATTACCTGTTCTCTGGGAATACCATAAAAAATAGGATTTAATAATATATTAGCTCCTGCCATAACAGCAGTCATACTTATAGAGCCCATAATAAGTCCAATAACAGCACCTTTTTTGGTGTGATTAATATGGTATATATAGCCAGCTACACCCACAAAAACACCTGTAGCTAGGAAATGCATAAATGCTCCAAATGGACCTCCCAGACCTGTAAATACAGCCATTAAAACTGAAAGCAAGAAAGTTGCTCCAAGTGCATGTAGTGGACCATATAAAAAAGCAATAATCAATATTGGAATATCACCTGGTTCATAAATAAGAAATGGCAGAAAAAGTGGAAACCTTACTGTCAGCATCATCACTAATGAAAATGCTGATAATACAGCGATATTTGTTATTTTTTTTGTAGCCATGTTTAATACTCCTTTTTATTATTTTTATCTTCCGGGAAAAAAATAATCCCTGGTTTAACTCCAGGGAAATTTTTTTAAATTATCTTCTCTCATCCGGACTTTACCGTCGGTACTGGAATTTCACCAGTTCAGCATATGCTCGTGGACTATCACCACCGGTCTGGAATTGGTTTTCACCTCACCAAACCCTGAAGATATTATTTTCTTTTAAATAATTATACATTATCTTAAAATAAATTTCAAGTGTTTTCATTTAATCACTTTTCGAAAATTTTCTTATTTCAGTTTCTGGATAAAAGTGATTTATTATTTCCCGATAACTCCATCCCTCTGCTGCCATACCAGCTGCTGCAGACTGGTCAAAGCCTAAATTATGTCCCCATCCAGCTCCATATATATTAACACTTAAAAATTCTCCCGAATTGGAGTATATGGGCTCCAAAATAATCCTGCTGTTTCTAATACCAGCAAATACTCTTCTTATCTGATAACCTGAATATATTTTCTCTTCAGAATCTCCAATTATCTTCAATTTAGTAACAGTTCCACCAGAAGCTCTGTCTGTTATAGATATTTTATTAATATTTTGTAATTTACTACTGTATTCAAGTACCTCTTTACTAATATTCAGCTGCCATCTGTATCTATTGCCGCCGTATTTTTTAGAATATGATTCAGGCTCAGTAACTATCCACTTCTTCAACTCGTATGGAGAAAGAGGAAAACTGTAACTTTCATCTATCATCTGATTTGCCCCTCTAAGATAAGGTAAATCACTCTGCCAGATTTCATCACTTCTCTCCGTAAAACCACCGCTATTGCTGCTGAAAACAGCTTCTATTATATTATCTTTATAATAAGCAGTTTCCCCTTGTGTAAATAGTACAGCCTCTGTTGTATTGGGGTGTTCGCTTTTTACACCATTATATGTCGCGCAGTGAACTGTTGAACACAAATCATAACCATCATCCTTATGTCTTCCTAAATTAGAAAGAGTATAGCTTCTGGCTGCAATTGCCTGTGCTTTCAAGGCCTCATCAGGCCAGGAAGCATAAATTTCAGAAGGTACTACAGATATTAAATATGATGTTAAATCTATATTGTTTATGATAGTAAATTGAGAACCATCTCCTTTTATAAGGAGATCACCTCTATACTGACGACTTTCTCTTCCCTGCCAGAAATATCCCTCTCCATAATTTAAGTTAAATATATAAAAAGAAGAATATTCTTCATTTGAAATTTCGTAATTACCTTCTACCTCACCTAGTTTTGTCCTTCCAGTTTTATACTCTATATAAAGATTTCCTGTGTCAATATTTAATATATAGTTTTCCATTTTTTCTCCATTAAAAAGGACTGTACTGTTTTTTATTATTTTAAAATCAGATTTAGATTGAAAAACTAAATTTTTATTATTTTCCTGCAGACCTACTTTTATTTTTTTTGATTTTTCTTCAAAAGAAATTTTACTGAGTTCAGTCCAATCTGCCTTTAAGTTGAAGGGATTTATTTTTTCTGGTGTTTCTTTTTCCCCTTCTATTCTTAAAGAAGGATATTTATCCTTATAATAATTTATTTTTTCCAGGGCCAGCCCCTTAAACCAACCATAAGCAAAGGCTTTCTGCCAATGATTATAAGCTTTAATTTCTTCATCAGCTTTTTCCAATAATAATGCCATATCTTTAAAGAGAAATGTTTTGCTTTTATCATTTTCATATGCTTGATACAAATTTTGATAAGCAGCATAATAATTATTTTTTAGTTCATCTAAAGCAGATTTAAGGATAAAAACTCTGCTGTCACTGAATGAATATTCTTCGGCTTTAATAAGATAATTTTCGGCTTTATCTATATTTTCTTTTTCTATATTTAAAGCAGTCAGCAGAAAATATTTTTTAAACAAAAATTCTTCTAAGCCTAGTTTTTTATCGGCCACCTTGTTTTCAAGCAGAAAAATGGCTGTATCAAGTTTTCCTATCTGATAATAATTTACTGCTAAATCAAGAAAATCACGGCTTTCTCCACTCAAAATTGCAGTTTTTAGAAGAGACATATTTTCTTTTTTTACCTCACCTAAATCTGCATAAACAGCAGATAAATCTCTGCGATATTTTACTTCATATGGTTTTTTAGTAATAAGATCTATATATATATCTTCAGCTGCAGAGTATTCGCCATTATAAAATTTTCTTTTTGCACTGGAAAGAGCAATTTTAGATAAATTGTCATTTGCAATTATAATACCAGCATCCAAATCTGTACCCGGATAATTATAAACACAAAAATCTCCCAGTACGAAAAACAAACCAAAAAGCAGTGCCGATATAATAATCACTCCAAATATTTTATTCATAACCTTTCTCCCACATTAAAGCAATTCACTGGCAATTCTGGCAAGTTCAGATCTTTCACCCTGTTTTAACATAACATGTCCGGCAATTTTTTCTTTATGAAATTTATGTGCAAGATAATTTAAACCATTTTTATGAAGATTCAAATATGGATTATCGATTTGAAATGGATCACCAGTAAACACTATTTTTGTATTTACTCCGGCTCTTGTCACTATTGTCTTAACCTCATGTAGAGATAAATTTTGTGCCTCATCAACAATTAAAAACTGATCAGGAACAGATCTTCCTCGAATATAGGTTAAAGCTTCTATCTGAATCAAACCGGAGTTTAAAAGCTTTTGATATATATATTTATCACTTTTATTTCTGTGAACTATAAAATCTAAATTGTCAAATATAGGCTGCATCCATGGTGAAAGTTTTTCTTCTTTTTCTCCAGGAAGATATCCCAGATCTTTTCCCATGGGCATAATAGGCCGGGCCACAAGTAGTTTGCTGTATTTGTTTTCATCAACTACCTTACTTAAACCAGCTGCAACTGCAAGCAGAGTTTTACCTGTTCCTGCTTTTCCTGATAAAGTAACCAGTTTTATATCATCATTTAACAAAAGCTCAACAGCCAGCTGCTGTTCTCTGTTTCGGGGACTAATTTTAGCAGGAGTACTTCTATTATATTTTAGCTTTTTTAATTTAGTTCCATTATAACAGGCCAGAGCAGTTTTTTTGTTCTGATCTGAAGCTGTAAGCTGTAGAAATTCATTTGGAAACATATCCAGCTTTTCATCCAAATTTAAGTCTTCCAGACTAATTTCTTCTTCAGAATAAAACTTATCAATTACTGAAGAAAGAACCTGAATTTCTTTAAAACCAGTATAAATTTGTTCATCTGATAGCTTTGTTGAGCTGTGCTCTTCAGCTTTTAGACCAAACGCATCAGCAATTAATCTTAAGTTTATATCATCTGAAATTAATACCACCTTCAGATCAGGATTATCTTCCTGTATATGCAGTGCTGTGGAAATAATTCTATTATCCATTTTGCTGGCACTTAACCCTTTAGGGATGCGCAGATCTTTTCCATTTATAACTATACGTAAAATCCCACCTTCTTTTAATTTAACACCTTTATCAAGTCTTCCCTCTGTTCTAATCTCTTCTAGCAGTCGGGAAGTTTCTCTGGCATTATAGCCGAGAACTGAATTATTGCTTTTTAAATTATCTATTTCTTCCACAACAGCCAGTGGTATAATTATATCATTATCTTCAAAAGAAAATAATGCTCGCGGATTATTTAATAGTACATTTGTATCTAACACAAATATTTTTTTCATATTATCCCCTTCTCTGATTCATATTTACCAAAGCGTAAGTCCTGTCTCCTTATCAAATTCTCTCACAAGAGCTTCACCCTCAAGTTCCTGAATATATAATTCAGCGGCAAAAATTTTAGTTCCTTCTGCAAGATGACCTCCAAAAGTGTTTCCCTTATCATCAGCAAATAAAATATGAGCATGTACCATTGGTTCGCCATCTTTTATTGACACATTACCACTAACATTAAGTATCTCAAATTCTCCCTTTCTGGTAATGAACTCATATTCTTCTTTCTGCATATCATAATAGCCAAAAACGGCTTTAGTGGCGGCTCCTATCACATTAATAAAACCTGTTTCAATATTTTTTTCCTTAACAAATGCAGTTATTTCTTTGAGAAGATCATCACCTTTTTGAAGTCTCCCTAAAAAAACCTTTTTTACACTGTATTGTTTCATAATTATTCTCCTTTTTTATTTTTATAGTATTTACATAAATGACTTAAAAAACAGTTTTCACAGTCTGGATTTTGAGCTTTACACACAGCACGTCCATGATTAATAAGCCAGTGGTGGAGATCAATCCAGTATTTTTTGTCTACTTTTTTAGTCAGCTTTTCTTCAGTTTTTTGCACATTTTTCCCATCAGCAAGTCCCAGCCTGGCTGAAACTCTAAAAACATGTGTATCCACAGGAAAGGCAGGTTTATTAAAAGCATTGGCCAGCACAACATTGGCAGTTTTTCTGCCGACTCCGGAAAGTTTTACCAGTTCTTTTCTTTCTTCTGGTACCTTTCCATCATAATTTTTTAAAATCATTTCACTGGTTTTGACAATAAATTTCGCTTTATTTCGGAACAATCCTATACTCTTTATTTTCTCTTCCAGCTCTTTAGGGTCCATTTCTGCAAAATCTTCTGGTCGGGAGTGAGTTTTAAAAAGTTCTTTTGTAACCTTATTTACTTGAACATCTGTTGTCTGAGCTGACAATATAGTAGCAATAAGAAGTTCAAAGGGTGTGGAAAAATTTAATGCTGTAGTTGGATTTGGATAATTTAGTGAAAGAAGATTAACAATTTCTTTTGTTTTTTTCTCCAATTATGTGTTTCCCCCTTTTATTGTTGGACTTATCGTTAAAAAAATGATAACATATTATCTAAAATAAAAGCAAGTAGATAATAGCACACGGGAGGTAAAAAATGCACAATAAACTTGGTATAGATATAGACGGTGTACTGACTGAAGAAGGTCCGAAAAACAACAGTATCTGGCAGCAGAAAATGACTGAATTTTTTGGTCGAAATATAAACTTGCGCAAAAATACTTATAATCTTGCTGAGGCTTTTGGTTTAAATACTGAAGAATTAAATCTTTTTTTAAAAAAAGAGCTGGAAAATATTTATAGACAAGCAACCCCAGCAGAAGGTGCTAAAGAAACTTTAGAAGAATTAAAAGAAAGAGATTTTACACTTATATTGATTACTGCTAGACACAGTAAATACAATACTTTAACCAAAAATTGGCTTAAAAAATATGATATACCCTATGACAAACTTTACCATGAAGACAACAAAGCCCCTCTGGCTGAAAAACTAAAATTAAAGCTATTTATTGAAGATAATAAATTTAATGCTCTAGCAATTTCTAAAAAAAATATCCCTGTTATTCTGGTCAGCAAATATCACAATAAAGATATTGAAAAAAATAATCTCATATACAGAGCTGACAGCTGGCAGGATATAAAAAGGCAGCTGTATACAATTTTATCTGAACACACTGCCACCAATAAATTCTCTTAAAATAGATGTCAGCGGTATTTCATTATCCGGAATTGCTTTAAAACTGCCCAATATTTTCAGGAGCCGCTGTGCCTGAAAGTAATTTTTATCTGTTCTATCAATCTGTTTCAGCAGTGGCTCTACATAATTTTTTAATACTGACAGCTCATATATTAAAGCAGAGTTAAACATTACATCAGCATTTTCCTGAAAAGGAAAGATATTTTTTTCTTCACCCTTTCTTACAGATGTCCATAATTCTAAAGTGCCGGAAGCAGTTTGGCCTCTGTACTGATTATCTCTGACAATTCTTCTTATTAAACGCGTATCTGTAGTAGGTATTCTATTATGACAGTCTATATTTATCTGTGTTAAAGCACTTACATAAATCTTAAATTTTAGATCCTGGGGAATAGTTTCAGTCATCCTGTCATTAAGACCGTGTATCCCTTCTATTAAAATCGGCTGGTCTTCTTTTAAAAACAAAAACTTCCCACTTTTTTCTCTAATACCTTTCTCAAAATTAAACACAGGAAGTTCTATCTTTTTGCCTTGGATAAGCTGTAGAAGATGATTATTAAATAATTCAAGATCAATAGCATTTATAGATTCAAAATTATAACTTCCATCTTTATGACGAGGAGTTTCATCTCTATTGACAAAATAATCATCAACAGATATTTGTACAGGCCTTAATCCATTTATTCTAAGCTGTGTTGAAAGTCTGTGTGTAAAAGTTGTTTTTCCAGAAGCTGAAGGACCTGCAATTAAAATAATTTTATTCCTCGGCATACCCCCTTTAATCTGATCAGCAATTTTTGCTATATTCTTTTCATGCAGTCCTTCTGCTATCCTTATTAGCTCACCATATTCTTTATCTGCTACAACCTGATTTAAATCAACAACATTATTAACATCTAAAATTTCTCCAAGTTTCTCGTACTCCAAATAAACTTTTGCCAGTTTTGGCTGTTCTTTAAAAGGTGGTACAATCTTTTCTTCAAAAAATTTAGGAAATAAAAGGATAAACCCAGGTATACGCAGGTGCAGATCAAATTCATTTAAATATCCTGTTGAAGGCACCATATTATAATAAAAATAATCATAATATCCATCTAATTCATAAACTTTATACAGGTCTTTACCTCTCTCTTTTATAAGTTTTTTTCGAAAATCGCAGTTCTGATTTTCATATATTTTCAAAAGTTCTGCCTGAGAAAATTCTTTTTTAATAATTTTTAAATCTGCTTCAATAATTTCTTTCATCTTACTTTTAATATCATATATATCTTTTTTGCTTATATTTTTTTCTTTTTTTAGTTCACAGTATATACCATTGCTCAGAGAAATTTCAATGTTTAAAATAGCTTCTGGAAACAGCTCATATACTGCTTTTGCCAGAACTAAAAAAAGACTTCTCCTGTAAATTCGATTTCCAAGCTCAGAATTTATAAAAATAGGAGTTATCTCTGTATCATCAGTTATTATTTCATTTAAATCATAAACCTGATTAGCTATAACTGCCGCCATAACATTTTTCTTTTTTTTAACTGAGCTATTTTCTATAATATTTTCTACTGTAACCGGTGAATAAAACTCCAAAGTTTCATCACACATTTTTATTTCCATCAAAAATATTCCTCCCTGTATTTCATATACTGCTGAATTTATTACTACTCAATTTTTAAAGCAGATATAATATAAACAAATTCCCTTTAAAAATGTCTAAAGTTTGATCTGCTGAAAATCTAATAATTATCATTTAACAGCCGTTTTATTTCGGCTTTTACCACTTTGCTGTCTTCTATATACAGAAGTTCTTCTAAAATTTTATATGCCTTGCTTTCATTAATTTCCATTAGTGCCCAGACTGCATAAAATCTAATTATCGGTGATCTGTCTTCCAATTTATTTTTTATTATAGTAAAATATTTTTCAGCTCTTGAATTAGCAGCGGCTATAATTGCATTACGCTGTAAAATACGGAAACCCCGCCAGGATAAAGCCATTTCCTTTAATTCTAAAGGAGGATGTTTCCTATCAATATTTATAAAATATTCAATAACAAATAATTTATCCAGTTTTAATTCTGGATGTCTACTATGTTTAACATTTTTATTATAAGGACATACTTCCTGACATACATCACATCCCCATATATTTTTGCCAATTATTTTTCTTTCTTTTAAAGTTAAAATACCTCTCTTTTGAGTCAGATAGCTTATACATCTACTGAAATCAGTCAGATAAGGTTTTATTATAGCTTCTGCTGGACAGCTGTCTATACACTTTCTGCAGCTTCCACAGTCTATATTTAATTTTTTGTCCGGTTCTATTTTTAAATTTAGCATTATTTCAGCCAAAAATATAAATGAACCATATTCTGGATTAATGATAAAAGAATTTTTTCCGGTAAAACCGACTCCTGCATTTCTGGCAAGAGCTCTTTCCATAAAAGGAGCTGTATCAACAAATTTTTGAAATTTAAATGGTTTTTCAGCTTCTTTCTGCAGCATTTTAATTAAATTTTCCAACATATTGTAAATATATATGTGATAGTCATTTTTCCCAATATATTTTGATAAATAGGGATTATTGTCTGCTTTTTGCTGATAGGATACTGCAAGTACAACGGCAGTTTCTGCATCGGAAAATATTTGTTTAATATCACAAACTTTGTTAATATCTTTATTAAAAAAAGGAGAAGGCCAATATCCACGTTTTTCCCTTTTCTTTAGTATATTTTTTTCGACAGCAAATTCAATTTTATCTGTAATTCTGCATATATCAAAACCTGCTTTTTTGGCAAGTTCCTTAATTTTAGATTTTTTGAGCATAAAAATACTTCCCTTAATTTAAACTGCCTTTTATTTATAGCCATAATATAAAATTATAAAATTTAAAGTGCATAAGATCAATCCTGTTTATTTTTTACAATTGATTCCACCATAAGATCTTCGTTAAACAATATATCCGCATATCCATATAATTCTTCTATTTTTATTTCATCAATAATTTTCATAAGAGAGAATATGTCAATACCAAGCCTTCTATAATTTATAAATTCCGCCGCAAGGCTGCTGAAATTATTAAACATTTTTATATAATTTCCCAGATATTTTTTCTTTATTCTCATAAAGCCTTCATGTATTTCTGACTTTTCTATCTCCTTTAAAGATTCAAGAATAGCTGAAATCATTCTGCCCGTTTCTCTGCTCTCACCATATAAGTGTATATATCCATAATCTTCTTTGCGAATATATGTACTAGAAAAACTGCTGTCTATTATTCCTTTTTCATAAAATTTATTATATCTCACACTGCTTCGAGAAAATAAAATGTCCAGCAGTATATTAACAGCATATTCTTTTTTAATAATTTCTTTTGGAGTAGAAGGAGTTTCTATGTCTTTAAAAGCAATTTGTACAAGGGGACGAGAAATATTCATTTCTTCTTCTACATGTTTTTTATTTACAGTTTTGCTTTCTTCTGGAATAACTTTTACTGGGGTTTTAATATCTGAAAATGATTTCTGCAGTTGATTTTCTTTAACAAGATTTATTATTTTTTCTTCATTAAGATCACCAATTAAAATAAGATCCATATTTGCCGGCTGATAAAAGTTCTTATGACATAAATAAAGATCTTCTGGAGATATACTGCTGACACTTTCAACAGTTCCAGCAATATCATTTTTAACCGGGTGAGTGCTGTAAAGTCCGGAAAGCAAATTAAATAATGAACGCCAGTAGGGGTCATCCTGATACATCTTTATTTCCTGAATAATTATACCTTTTTCTTTATTTACACTTTTATCTGTAAAATAAGGTGTCTGTACAAAATTTAGTAAATTGATTAAAGCTTTATTGAAGTTCTCTGTGCTGGAAAAAAGATAATTTGTACTGTTAAAACTGGTATATGCATTGGCAGAAGCTCCTAAGTCAGCAAATTTATCAAAAATGCTGGCTTCCTTATCTTCAAAAAGTTGATGCTCCAAAAAATGTGCAATCCCTTCCGGAGTGCGAACTTTTTCACCTGTTTCTACATCTATAAATTCAATATCATTGGAACCATAATCTACTGAAACCATTGCATACTGTTTTGTAAATCCTTTTTTATTGAATATATATATATGAAGTCCATTATCTAATTTTTCCTTTATTAAAATTTCTTTCATCTTTTTATCATATACTTTTTCCAAACTGATCATTCCTCACTTCTTAAAAAATATACTGTATCTAATTTAATTTTTTCTGCTGTACTCATTATATCATTTCTACCAACTTTTTTAATATTATTTATTTCAGATATTATTGATTCTGGTTTATCATTAATTACACTCAGCAAATAGTGTGCTGCTAATGATTTGCTGCTGTCAAGATCCTGTTTTAATCGATTAATAATACTTTTTTTAGCCCATTGAAATTCTCTATCAGTAAAATCACCTGCTACAACTGCAGCAATCTGTTCTTTAATTAATTTTAAGACCTCCACATAGTTGTCAGGGTTTATTCCACTGCTTACCATCATAAGACCTTTGGTTGATTCAATAAAGGAATTAATATAATATGCCAGAGAACGTTTTTCCCTTACTTCCTGAAACAATTTGGACTGAGAAAAACCTCCCAGCAGGCTGTTGACAACTAAGAGAGCATAATATTCTTCCATATCCCTTGTAATTCCGGTTCTGAATCCGGCTGTTAGTTTAGCCTGATTTACTGACATTTCTTCAGTAATATACTGTACTTCTCTTTCCGGTACAGTCTTATCAGTAAAATTATCTATAATATCATCTGTAGAAGGCAGTTTTATTTCATCAAAAACATTACTAATAAAAGATTTTTTAAAGTCTCCTACCATAAAAACACTGCTTCTGGCACTGCTTTTTATTTTTTTATATTGATTGTAAAGTTCTTCACAGCTGTTTTCTTTAAGAGATTTAACATCTCCAAGCTTATATATTCCATATTTTTCATCTTTACACATGTTTTGAAAACATTTTTCTACAGCATAATTGTATTTATCATTGATCAAACTATTAATATTTTCTATTTGATTTTTCTTTTCCTGCAGGTAATATTTTTCAACAAATTTTTTTTCTTCAAGAAGAGGATTAAAAATCAAGTCACTCAAAAGCTCAAAACTTTTTCGGCTTAAATTAATATTTTCATCCAGATAGTTTTCATTAACATATTCCAGTGAAAATCTCAGCAGCTGATTTTCTCCCCGTTTTAATACAGAAAAAGAAATACCAGCTCCATAAAGTTTTTCCAGCTCAGTTTTTATTATTCGACTTTCTGGAAATCTATTTGAGCCTCTTATTAATACTGCCGGTATTAATGCATTCATGGCTGCCTCTGACCATGATGTCAGAGGCAGCATAAAATATATTTGAATTAGATTAGTTTTAAATTTATCAGTTGCAAGATAGTGAATACTGTATTTGCTTTTTATTTTTTCGAATTTAAAATTATCCATAATGTATTATTACTCTCCTGTCTCAATCAATTGATTTAATATCTGTCCTAATTGATCTATCAGTTTACCATATTCGGAAAAATTTCCTTCTCTAAGTGCATTTTGAGCCTCATTAAATAATCTGTTTGCTTCAGCAGCAAGTGATTCTACACTGTTTATTACAGCAGATTCATCTTCCTGTAGTTTATCTTCTGCTGCAGGTTCTTCTCCTGGCCCAACTATTTTTGGCTCATCTTCATCAAATAGAGCTCTAAATGCAGCTCCTAGAGACTCCCGCATAACAATATCATTTTTATATGCAGCTACAATTCTCTTTAACTCCGGCAGCCGGCTCGTTTCAGCCTGCAGGTATATTGGTTCTACATACAATATATTATGATCTATTGGAATAACTAAAAGGTTTCCTCTAATCACCTGAGACCCTCTTTGACTCCACAGAGTAAGCAGCTGTGAAATTCCTGATTCCTGATCTATTCTGGACTCTATCTGAGTGGGTCCATATATTAGATTATCTTTAGGAAATTTATATACTAGAATATCCCCATATCTATCACCATCAGATCGAGCTGCCATCCAGGACACCATATTATTTTTATTGGCAGGTGTAAATGGTGACATTAATATAAATTCGGAATCTTCTTCTCCAGGCAGGTTATTTATAATATAATATGGATCAACTTTTACTGCTGTATTGGAATATGTTTCCTTTGGTATATTCCATACATCCTCTTTATTATAAAACACAACCGGATCCTTCATATGATAGGTTCCATATAATTCTGTTTGTATTTTAAAAAGATCCTTGGGATAGCGAAGATGTTTTCTTAATGAATCTGACATTTCTTCTCCAGGAGTAAAAAGATCATCAAATATCTTCATATAAGTCCTGGCTATCGGATCTTTTTCATCAATAACATAAAAATCCATGTCCCCATTATATGCATCTATAACAACTTTAACAGAATTTCTGATATAATTATCTCCCTTATTATAAGGTTGTGAATAAGGATAAGAATTAGTTGTTGTATAGGCATCATAAATCCAGAACAGACGCCCTTTATCTATGACCAGATATGGGTCACTATCATATTTTAAAAATGGGGCAGCTTTCTGAACTCTTTCTTTAATATTTCTGTAGTACATAATACGGCTGTCATTATTAATATCAGTCGAAAGAATTAGCTTCATATTTCTCAAACGCATTGCATAAATTGCTTTGCGGAGGAAGTTATTAATTTTGACACCACCACTGCCATCATAATTAATATATACGTTTTCTGAACCCATTGGATAATGAAATTCTGTTGATTCAGTATTGACAATTACATAATTATCTGTTTTTTCTCCATAATAAACTGCACTGTTATTCAGTTCAATATCTGCATCAATTTTGGGTGGAATATCTTTAATATAAAATTCTGGCAGCCCTTCAGGAGTTATTTTATTTACAGGACTCATAACAACTCCAAAGCCATGTGTATATTTTAGAGTTTTATTTACCCATGTTTGTGCCTCTGGAGATAATAAACTCTGATCCAGTTCTCTAGCTGCAAGCATTACCTGTCTGTATTCACTATTTATCTCATATCTATCTATATCTACATTAATAAATTTATAATACTGCCTCAACTCCTGTATCTGACTGTAGGTATCAAGCAGTGGCCTGTCGTCCCAAAGGCGTATATTGTTGATTGTTTCTGGATTCTCCATTAATTTGTCATAAGTTAGATCATTTTTAATTTCATAATCTTTTTCTTCTACATCATCAAGTCCATAAGCAGAAAGTGTCATATCAATATTATTTTTGATATATTTACTCTCCAAAGTAATTTCATTTGGTTCAACTCTAAACTGCTGCATAAAAGCAGGATAAAGGGAAGAAAAAATAATAGACACTGCAATCCAGGCGCCAATTCCCCAGATAACAAATTTATAATTATTTTTTATAAAACTAAAAACTACTGCTGCTGCAACAAAAAGTACTGTAAAAAAAAGTATTCTGTATGCCAAAAGATTTGCATTTACATCTGTATACCCGGCTCCAAAAACAACACCGCGAGGAGAAAATAATATATCATACATTTTAATTCTATAATCCCAGGCTTTAAAAAGCAGAAATACAAAAACCAGTATCGAAAGGTGCTTTTTCCCTCGACTACTCAGTTTGATTGATAAATCATTAAACGAATGAACTCCGGTAAAAATAAGGTATATAAACCCGGTAAAAATAAGGGATATAATTACCAACACCATTCCCATTTCTCTCACAAAACGTAAAAATGGAAGTGTGAACACATAAAAACCTATATCTTTAGAGAAAATTGGGTCTACTGTCTGAAATGAAGTTCTGTTTAAAAATTTCAGCACCATCTTCCAGCTTTCACTGCTTATAGAACTAAATAAAAATCCGAAAACAATACTGATCGTAAGATAAATAATATTTATTCTTTTTTTATTTAACCAGTTAAAAATATTACTTCTTTCTTCACCAAATAAAGTTTCCACCCGATTATCAGTTTTAATATTAATAAAATTAACAATTGGTTTTTTGGTAAAATGTAAATTTAAATAAATTACTGAGGCAAATATTACTCCAATAATTATACGCAAAATAAAGTTAGACATAAACATTATCATAAAAGTCTTTTCAAAATTAAGCTCTTTAAACCACAGCCAATCAGTAAAAATACTGGATCCTGCTGAAAGAACTATAAAAATTAAAATAAAAATCAAAATGGCTGCAAAAATAAAAAAACGAATAGATTTAGCCATATTTTTCCCCTTTCATAATTAAAGAATTTTTGAACTTAAAATTTGTCTGCAATCCAGGCTGATCTTTTATCCACTTCATGATAAATTCTCTCTACATCCAGTGTCTTTATTATTCTTTTTTCCATTAAAATTTCTCCATCTACAATTACTGTGTCAACCAGATTCCCATGTGAAGCATAAAATAAATTAGAAAGATTATTATGGTGAGGATAGGAAACAGAATCTTTTGTTATATCTACTAAAATCACATCTGCTGCACTTCCTTCTTTCAACATACCTAAATTTTCTAAATTTAATGCTTTGGCTCCATTTACAGTCAGCATTTTAAGCAGATCCCATATATCAGCTGCTGTTGGATCAGAAGTAGATACTTTCTGTAGATATGAAGCCAATCTTGCTTCTTCTATTATATCAAGATTGTTGTTGCTGGAAACACCATCTGTACCTATAGCTACATTTACACCAGAATTAATTAAATTTGTAACAGGAGCTATTCCACTTGCAAGTTTTGTATTGCTGGAAGGGTTGTGAGCCACAGAGATATTTTTTTCAGCCAATATTTCTATATCTCCTTCTTCTAAATTGACACAATGAGCTGCCAGCACAGGGTTCTCAAAAAGTCCAATTTCATTAAGATATTTAACTGGAGACATTCCTTTTTCTTTAATTGAATTTTCCAGCTCTGTTTTTGTTTCTGAAACATGAATATGAATTGTTAACTTTTTTTCATCTGCACATTTTTTAATCTTATTTAGATATTCTGTTGAACAGGTATATGGAGCATGTGGAGCAATAAGGGTTGTTATTCTTCCATTTGCAGCTCCCTGCCAGTTTTTTGCAAATTCACATGATCTTTTTAGGCCTTCTTCCCCATCGTTTTTTTCAATCAGTCCTTCTGCAAGAGCAGCCCTTATTCCACTTTTACCAACCAGTTCTGCCACTTTATCCATTTCAAAATACATATCTGTAAAAAGTGTTGTGCCTGTTTTTATCATTTCAACAATTGAAAGAGCTGAACCCCAGTAAATATCTTCTCTGTTTAGTTCAGCTTCAAATGGCCAAATTTTATCCTGCAGCCAATTTTCTAGAGGAAGATCATCTGCATATCCTCTCATGAGAGTCATACCTGTGTGTGTATGTGTATTTATAAATCCAGGAAGTGCAATCTTGCCCCGACCATCAATTACTCTGTCAAATATATCTTCTTTTGGACATTTTTCCATAGTATTTATTTCAGAAATATGGCTGTCAATAATTTCAATATAAGCATCCTTTATAATTTCATTTCTTTTACCCGAATAAATTTCATTTATATTTTTAATTAATATTCTCATAATACATTACCTCCATCGTATTTTTTAGAGTTTTTTATATGCTTTAATCAAATAATCAACTGCAGATATTATATTAAGAGGAATTACAATATAAAATAAAGCTAAATCGATCACATGAATATTAAGCAGTTTAACTGCAATAGCAACATAGAGTAAAAACATAGATGTTTTACCCAGCAAACTGGGATTGATAAAATTTTTCCCCATAAGATAAGCAATCCCGGAAGAAAAAAGTATAAATATCTCTCTAGAAAGAAGAATCACAGAAATAAATCTGGGAATTATATTCATTTTTACCAGAACAAGCAAAATACCTATAATGGTTAATTTATCTGCAAGTGGATCTAAAATTTTTCCTATTTTGGAAGTCATATTATATTTTCTGGCCAGATAACCGTCCAAAAAATCAGTCAGACCAGAAATAGCAAAAAAAAGACCTGATATAAAATATTCACCTTTAATAAAAAAGTAAAGAAATACAGGTATTAAAAATATTCTCATTATTGTTATATAATTTGGAATTGTAAACAATTGCACCACTCCAGATAAAAGATATAAGCTGGTCCTGGAAAAAGGACAGGCTTCAATATGATTATATAAGAATTAATTTATAATATATTAAACGTATTAATTATATTATACAGCAGTATCAATCTAAAATCCATGCACCTGTTCAATAAATTGTGATTTATTATAATAAGTCCACTTTTTGTAAGTACTTCTGCATCAACAATTTTTTGTTTTAAATAAGCCCTATCTACAATAAAAAATGAGGATTTTTAGACAGGGCTTTAAAAATTTGTTTTGATTTGTTATTAAAAATTAAAAAATTAATTTTTTTCTTTCATTGTTGTTAATTTTATTTAATTTCTGCCTCTTTTTTCGGGAACTTTCAAAATTTTGCACCTTCATCAAAATGTACATCCAGCTGTGGATAAGGAATACCAATTCCAGCAGCATCAAATGCATCTTTTACATCTTCGTGCATATCAAAATAAACATTCCAGTAATCTGCACCTTTAACCCACAGTTTACAGGCAATATTAATTGAACTTTTTGCATGTTCTGTAACTCTAATTAATGGTGCTGGATCATCTAAGACTAATTCGTGTTTATCAGCAAGGTCTTTTAATAATGAGATTGCTTCATGAAAATCATCATCATAACCTATACCAAAAGTCAGATCAACTCTTCTGGTTTCCATAGCAGAAAAATTAGTAATACTATTGTTGGAAATATTACTGTTTGGTATCATAACTTTTTTATTATCAAAAGTAGTAATTATTGTATATAAAATTTGAATTTCCTGTACTTTGCCTTTATATCCATCTACTTCAATTACATCACCAGCAGAAAAAGGTTTAAAAATTAACAGCAGAACACCACCAGCAAAATTAGATAAACTACCCTGCAGTGCAAAACCAACAGCAAATGAAGCTGCTCCTAATACTGCCACAAATGAAGTTACTGCTAAGCCTAAAGTAGATGCAATAGAAATTACCAGTAAAACCATCAATAATGATTTAACAATAGAAACCAAAAATCCAGTTAAAGTTCTTTCAAATCTGCTCTGCATAGATTTTTCTAACATCTTTGTGATGATTTTTATTGCCCATAATCCAACAATAAGTAATACTAAAGCAAGAACAACCTTCATCCCATAATTAACAGCTAAACTTGCCAATCCCCCCTGAATTTGATCCATTCAAAATCCTCCCAGTTTTTTTATTTATCATGTTGTTTTTAATAGTATTCTATAAAATATAATATTTTCCTTCTTTTATAATATTAAAAGAGAGAACCTCTTGTGATCCTCTCTTTTAATATTAAATATATTTTACACATCAACATTTTCTTTAAATGATTTCCCACTTCTAAATACAGGTACTTTGCGGGCAGGAATCATAATTTCTTCATTGGTTTTTGGATTTCTTCCCTTTCTCGCACTTCTATCTCTAACTTCAAATGTGCCAAAACCGATCAGCTGTACCTTATCTCTTTTGTCTTCAGGCTTAGCAGCCTCATCTTTAAGGTGATCCATAATGGTATCAATCATTTCATTGACAACCACACCAGTATCTTTTTTAGTCATACCAGTTTTTTCAGCTACTACATCAATTAATTCATTTTTGGTCATGCAGCTTCACCTCCTTTTAGTCTTAAACTTATGTATGTCATTATTTATTATTCGTGTTATAACAGCAATCTCCTGCATTAAAAGTAAAAAAACTGTAAAAAATGAGTTTTTTATAATTTTAAGGGATAAAAAACTAAATATCCCAAAAATGATTATCAACTACTTCTTCCATTTCGTGCTTGGGTCCTCTAAGCATTAAATCTTCAACAGCTAGATAAGGATCTTTATCATTAAAAAGAACATCATATACTTCATCAGTAATCGGCATTTCGAAGTCAAAAGTATTATTTTTCTTCCAGTTTGTTATTGCTGCTGTGGTTTTTACCCCTTCTACTACCTGTTTTACTTCTTTTTTTGCGTCCTCAAGAGATAAACCTTTTCCGATTTGAATTCCAAATCTTCTATTACGGCTGTGTATACTGGTACAGGTAACAACCAGATCACCCATACCAGCTAAACCGGCAAATGTCATCGGTCGCCCGCCCTGTGAAACACCAAGACGACTCAATTCCATAAGTCCTCTTGTAATAAGGGCTGCACGAGTATTATCACCAAAATTTAGTCCATCACAAATACCACTAGCAACTGCAATTATATTTTTTACAGCCCCGCCCAGTTCCACACCGATTATATCTGGATTGGTATAAACTCTGAAACTTGGAGCCATAAAAAGATCCTGTACATATTCAGCTAACTCTTGATCTGGAGAAGCTGCAACAATTGCTGTCGGCAGCTCATTTATAACTTCCTCTGCATGTGTTGGTCCGGAAAGTACAGCTACTTTATCTACCCCAAAACTTTTTATGATATCAGAGTTAACCATATATGTTTTCTCTTCAATTCCTTTTGCAGTCGAAATAATTATTTTACTATCATTAATATAATTAGAAATATTTTTCATTACACTTCTTGTAACCTGAGTTGGAACAGACATAATTACAGTATCTGCAAAAAGAACAGCAGACTCGAGATCATTTGTAGCCTGAAGAGTATTCTTTAATTTTTTATCTGGAAAATATTTTTTGTTTATATGGTAGTGATTTATTACTTCAACCTGTTTTTTATCTCTGCAATAAATCTGCACATCATTACCATTATGTGCAAGTATATTGGCCAGGGCAGTTCCCCAGCTTCCTCCACCTATGACAGCTATTTTTTTACTCATTTTTTTCCACTACTTCCTAATTTCTTGGGATCCATTCTATTTTCATTGCCGTTTATTAATCTCTTTATATTAGCTCTGTGGGTATAAATAATAAATAGAGAAAGTAGTACTGCAAAATATATATTTATTCTGCTGTAGCCGGTAAAGAAAACTGTAAAAGGTAAAGTTATTGAGCCGAGAATTGATCCAAGAGAAACATATCTTGTTTTAAACACTATCAAAATCCAGATGACAGCATAAACAACAAATGCTGCTGGATAGAGTCTTAATATAACTCCAAAAGTAGTAGCAACTCCTTTGCCGCCAGAAAATCCGAGAAAAACAGACCAGTCATGACCTGCAATAGAGGCAGCTGCTATCAGTAATATATATAATTCTGGTGCAGAAGATCCTAAAATATACTGGCCCACCATCAGTGCAATATATCCTTTTAGGATATCAAAAATTGCTACAAGTATACCTGCTTTAAGTCCCATAACTCTAGCTACATTTGTAGCACCAATATTCCCACTTCCATACTCCCGTACATCCTTTTTCATGACAAACTTTGTTAAAAGAAAACCAGATGGAATAGAACCAATTAGATAACTTAGCAGTAAAGAAATTACTAATTTCATATTATCCTCCTTATTTTCTCTGCTTTAATTTAAATTTTAAAGGATTACCTACATATCCAAAAGCTTCCCGAAGAACATTTTCAAGATAACGCTGATATGCAAAATGCATCAGCTCTGGATTATTAACAAAAAAGACAAAAGTAGGTGGTTTTATATCAACCTGACTTGCATAATATAGCTTTAACCTTTTTCCTTTGTGGCTTGGTGGTTCTCTAAGCTGTACAGCCTCATTGATAACTTCATTTAAAACTCCAGTTTTTATTCTTAAATTGCTCTGATCAACAACATATTCCAGAAGTGAAAGCATCTCTTCAATTCTCTCTCCGGTTAAAGCAGAAATATATGTTATAGGTACATAATTAAGAAATTTCATCTGATAATATATTTCATCTGTATACCTGACTATTGTTTTATTTTCTTTTTCTATCAAATCCCATTTATTAACAGCAATAACAATTGCCTTCCCTTCATCGTGGGCATATCCGGCAATTTTTTTGTCCTGTTCTGTTATCCCCTTTTGAGCATCTATCACCATTAAAACTGCATCAGCTCTATCTACAGAATTCAAAGCTCGTAAATTACTGTAATATTCAATAGATTCTTTAACACGCGATTTTTTCCGCAGACCGGCAGTATCGATTAGATTGAATTTAATATCTTTCCATTCTATAAGTGTATCTACTGCATCCCTTGTAGTACCAGGTATATCACTTACAATAACACGTTCTTTTCCCACTAAATAATTAACAAGGCTTGACTTCCCAACATTAGGTTTACCGATTATAGAAACATTTATAATATCGTCTTCTGTATCTACTCTTTCTTCTCTTGGTAGTTTATCACAAATTATTTCCAATAATTCACCTGTATTTTTACCGTGTTCTGCAGAAATTAATACTGGATCACCAAAGCCAAGTGAATAAAACTCCCAGCTTATTTCCTCCTGGCGGGAAAAATCTTCTACTTTATTTACAACAAGTATAACTTCTTTATTTGTTCTGTAGAGAATCTGTGCAATTTCCTGATCAATGGTTGTTATACCGGTTCTGCCATCCACAACATATAATATTACATCTGCTTCCTCCATTGCCAGTTCTGCCTGATATTTAATTTTATTCTTAATTATATCTGCTTCTCTTGGAACTATACCACCAGTATCAATAACATTAAATACTCTTCCCTGCCATTCAGCTTTTCCATATATTCTATCTCTTGTTACATTTGGTTCTCCCTCTACAATCGCTTTTCTTCCCCCTATAAAACGATTAAACAAAGTTGATTTACCTACATTAGGTCTGCCAACAATTGCAACTGTATAATTATTCATCTTGTATCACCTCCAGCAGTGCCTTTATATCACAAGCTTTTTCTATTCTATACTTTTTAATATCATTTCTAAATTCAGTAAAACTTATATTATCCAAAAAAATTTCATCATCGTTAAATATAACTTCAGGTAAAATAATTTTATCATACTTTTTATTTAAATTATTAATTGTATTTTTAATATCCTTTGCAGTTAGGAGACCAGTAACAGTTACATCTTCACCAAAAAATTCATTTTTTACAACAGCTGCTTCTATATCTAAGTTATTTATTTTATTTAATCTTTTCAAAACCTTTTTTAGAGCTTTATATCCAAGTTCAGAAGTAATTAAAATAATATTGGTTTTTTTCCCGATTTTTTTTGGAATCTTTTCTTCTAACTCATCCAGCTCATCCCATAGAAGACGAGTTAATCCAATACCGTTTTCTAGCTGTGGAAAATCATGGTATTCTTCATATCCAGGTAATTTACTATCAGTATTTAAATAAAACTCATCAGCAGCATAAATAAAGTTTCTCATGCCGTAATTATTTATAAGCCGTTTCTGCCAGCTTTTAATCTGCTGTAACGCATAATCCATCTCTTTTTCAGTCAGAGTTCTTAAATCTGTCAGTCCATCTCTATATTTGGTAAGGCCAACAGGTACTATACCAATTGATAATATATGTGGATATAGGTTTATTAAATCAGAAATCGTATGATCAAGTTCTTCAGAATTATTGTAATTAGGACATAGTACAATCTGTGTATTAAATTCTATATCATTTTCTTTAAACAACTTAAGCAATTCCATAATTCTGGCTGCATCAGGATTTTTCATCATTTTAACTCTTAATTTTGGATTTGTCGTATGAACAGAAATATTTAAAGGTCCAAGTCTTTTTTCTATAATACGATTTATTTCCTGATCATTTAAATTTGTTAAGGTAATAAAACTCCCCTGGAGAAAAGAAAATCTATAATCATCATCTTTTTGATTTAAACTTTCCCTCATTCCTGAAGGCTGCTGTTTTACAAAACAGAAAATACAGTCATTTGTACACTGTTTAAGCCCATCAAACACAATTTTATCAAATTCAATACCAAATGGCTGACCAGCTTTTCTATAAATTTCTTTTTTAACAATATCTCCATTTTCTTTTTTAAGCATCAGTTCAATATATGGCTCTGATGTTTCATATAAAAAATCTATATAATCTTTAATTTTTTTACCATTTATGCTGATAATTTTGTCACCGATTTTAATACCTTCTTCTGCTGCCGTAGACTCGGGATCTATTTTTTTGATTTTTACCATAATTAAAAGTCCTCCTGTAAGCTTGATAATATCATATTTAAAGGTCTCAGGCAATTTCTGCTGCAGGTAATTAAAAAATACGCAAGAAAAAACCCGCCATCCGGCCGGACGGCGGGTATCAGCTGTTTATTCATCCTGTTCAAAAATATCTCCAACTATTTCTCTAATGGTTGCCCCACCTGAAGAACCTTCTTCTTTTTTCTCCTTTTTTGATTTAGAGGGTGCGGATTTCTCCGGCTTATTTTCTTCCAGTTCTTTCAAGCTGAGTCCAACTCTTTCCTGATCAGCATCAATGTTAATAATCTTAGCTTTTCTTTCTTCACCTACAGTAACTACCTCATCAGCTGTTTTTACATGCCGGTTAGAAAGCTGAGATATATGGATTAAACCTTCAATACCTTTTTCAACTTCCATAAAGGCACCAAAATCTACTATTTTTGTTATTTTTCCTTCTATTATTTCTCCTTCATAGTGCTTTTCGGCAAACTCTTCCCATGGGTCAGGTAAAAGCTGTTTTAATCCAAGAGAAATTCTTTCTTCTTCTTTATTAACTCCAAGAACTTTTACTTCTACTTCTTCCCCTTCCGAAAGAACTTCAGAAGGATGTTCTATTCTGCCCCATGACATTTCTGAAATGTGCAGCAGTCCTTCAATTCCACCAAGATCAATAAATGCACCAAAATCAACTAGTTTGGTTACTTTACCATTAACTGTCTGTCCTTCTTCTAGGGAATTAAGTGTTTCTTCTTTCTGCTCAGCCCGTTCTTCTTCAAGAACCTTCTTGGCAGATAAAACAACATTATTATTATCTCTTTCAACTTCAATTACTTTTAATTTTAGAGTTTTCCCAACATATTCGCTCAAATCATCAACATAGCCGATAGCAACATGTGAAGCCGGAATAAATCCTCTTACCCCAACATCTACTACAAGACCACCCTTAACTTCTTTAGTAACTTCTGCTTCAATGATTTCATCATTTTCATATGCTTCTACAATTTTTTCCCAGGCTTTTTCATAATCAGCCTGTTTTTTAGATAAAATCATATTTCCTTCATCATCTTCCAGAGTAAGTATAACAACTTCAATCTTTTCATCCATACTTACAACATCATGTGCATCTTCAACAGAACGATGACTCAAATGGCGCAGAGGAATAAATCCATCTGTCTTATAATTAACATCTACATATACTCCATTTTCATTTATTTCTACTACAGTTCCTTCTACTTTTTGTCCTTTTTTTAGATCTGCAATATCATTATCACTATATTTAAATTCGCCTGCACCTTCAGTATCTGCATCTTCTATTTCTTCCGCTTCTACTGGTGCAGCCTTTTTTGTTTTAGCTGATTCCTCTGCTGCTTCTACTGGTGCAGCTTCTTTGGTTTCTTCCGCTTTTTCTGAAGCTTCAATTGGAGCAGCTTCCTGTTTGTCTTTACTAACCTCCTCTACAACTTTTTCTTCATTTTCTTCATTTTCAGTCGACTGTACTTCAATTTCTTTTTTTTCTTCTTTTTCTTCGCTCATTAACTGAATAACCTCCCTTATTAACCAGTCTGGAGTTGAAGCTCCAGCTGTAATTCCAACTTTATTTTTTCCTTTCAGCCAGTTAAAATTTATCTCACCAGCTGTTTCTATATGATAAGTAGGGGTTCCGGTAGCTGAACATATTTCTGCCAGCCTGTTAGTATTAGCACTATTTCGTCCCCCTATTACAAACATAATATCCACTTTTTGGGCCAGATCTGATGCCGACCTCTGTCTAATTTCTGTAGTATTACATATAGTATTAAAAACTTTAAGTTCTTTTATTTTAATAATAACAGAACTAATTATATTTTTAAACGATTCAGGCGATTTTGTTGTCTGAGCTATAAAACCAACCCTTTTTTTCAGATTTTGCTGAGCAAATTCTTCCATACTATTTATAATAACTGCCTTTTTGTCTGTAGCACCATATATACCTTTTACTTCTGGATGATCTTCGTCACCATATATAAATGTCTGATAACCTTCATCCACAAGTTTTTTAGCATACTTTTGAGCATTTTTTACAAATGGACAGGTAGCATCTATAATTTTTAGATTTTTTTCTTCAGCTTTTCTAATAACTTCTGGTTCTACACCGTGTGAACGAATAATTACTATTCCAGAATCTATTTCATCTAATGATTGGACAACCTGCACATTCTTTTTTTCTAGTTTTTCTACAGCCTGTGGGTTGTGAATCAGTGGACCAAGTGTATAAACTGTCATATTATTATAATTATCGACAGCTTCCAGAACCATATCTATCGCTCTCTCAACACCAAAACAAAACCCCGCTTCTTCTGCTGTAATAATCTCCAGAACCCTCACCTCCTTCCAGCACAACAACAATAAAACTGAGGAATAAATATAACAAAAACACTAATTTATGCCTCTTATTAGTCTTTCTCTATTTATAGATAAAATCCTTCCTTATTATCAAAAAAAGTGAAAAATTTAGACAAAATACTTCAAATTTCAACTTATAAATTAATTTGTTCAATAATTTTGGTCATTATAATCTTTCCTGCTTTATCTCTTTCAGCTTCAGAAAGTTTTTTATTGTAATAATTATCTAAAGTAAATGGTTCACCTATATTTACTGTGACTTTTCCTTTTCTTTTGATATTTTTTATCCCTACAGGAACAATAGGTGCTTCACTTTTAACTGCAAGCATAACAGAACCACTTTTTGGCTGTCCCGGTTTTCCTTCCGGACAGCGTGTTCCTTCTGGAAATATACCAAGTATTTCACCATCTGCAAGAATTCTTAATGCATGTCTAAAAGCTTTTATATCTGTTTTACTTCTGTCAACCGGAAATGCTTCTGCTATATTTAATATAAACCGCATTAGAGGATTAGTAAAAAGCTCTTTCTTTGCCATAAAACGTATTGGTCTTTTCAGCACTGTACAGAGAATTGGTGGATCCAGATTGCTGATATGGTTTGACATGACTATCACTTTTCCATTATCCGGAATATTATTTCTACCATTTACATCCCAGCGAAAAACAATTGTAAAAATCAACCAGAGAATTTTTCTAACAAACTGATAAGTAAAATTTTTCATAATATCCACCCAATTTATTCAATTATTTTCTTTATCTTATCTATTACTTCTTTGATTGTCAAATTGCTTGTGTCCAGTTCTACTGCATCTTCAGCTTTTCTTAATGGTGAATGTTTTCTGGTGCGGTCAATTTGATCTCGTTTTTTAATACTTCTTTTTACTTCATTATAATCTATATTTTTACCTTTTTCTCTTAATTCATTCCATCTTCTTCTAGCTCTTTCTTCTAAAGACGCAGTAAGAAATATTTTGTATTCAGCATTAGGCAGCACTCTTGTGCCTATATCTCTCCCATCCATTACTACCTGACCAACAGCAGCAATTTCCTGCTGCTTTTTTACCAGAATATCTCTAACTTCTTTAATACCGGCAACTTCAGAAACATGTTCATTTACTTTTTGGCTTCTAAGATAATTACTCAGGTCTTTATTGTCTACATACATTTTATCATTTTCATTAAAATCAAATTTTATATTTTTAGCTGTTTCAATTATTTTTTCAATATTATCTAATTCTACTTTATTTTTCAGTACTTTAAAAGTTACAGCTCTATACATAGCTCCTGTATCTAAATATTTATAATTCAATTCTTCAGCCAAAAGCTTTGAAATAGTACTTTTACCGGCACCTCCAGGTCCATCAATTGCAATGACATTTTTCATAATTTCAACTCCATTTTTATTTATCTGCTAAATCGGGACGAAGATTTCTGGCCTTTCCTAAATACTGATGTCTGACATTCTCCTTATCGATTTTCCCATCCACATGGATTAAAAATCTTATCATTTTCCTGCTGCTTTTTTCTACATTCATTTCCTGCAGACACAGTATTGGTGTATTGGTATATCCAAGATCTCTTACTGCTTTCCCCGGATAGGCCTTATTTAAATCATCAGTAGCTGAGCTTATAATGCTTACTAAATCCACTTCCGAAAGATTGTTTTTTTCTATAATTTTTCTAAAGAGCAGACCTGAAGCTTTTAATATATCATCTTCAGTATTACTATCAACATCCACAGCCCCTCTTATAGCATACAAAATAATTCCTCCTCGTTATAATATATATAATATAGTTAGCCCCTCCAAAAAGTCTTCATATTTGGAGGGACAAAAATTATTATATCTTATTTAATCTGTGTAAAGCAACTTTTGCTGCTTCCTGTTCAGCTTCTTTTTTGCTTGAACCCTGACCTGAACCCAAATTATCTTCATTTAGCATTACTTTAACTACAAATGTTTTATTATGGTCAGGTCCTTTCTCATCAATAACTTCATATTCAGGACGATCATTTCCATCTTTCTGCACAACTTCCTGCAGCATTGTTTTGTAATCCTGAATATGTTTTCCTTCAGCAGCATATTCTATATCTTCTGCAAAAAGTTTAATTATTAACTGGCTTGCAGCTGCAAAACCTTTATCCAGATATAAAGCACCAAAAATTGCTTCCATAGTATCTGCCAAAATTGAATCTCTTTCTCGCCCCCCTGTCATTTCCTCTCCTTTTCCTAAAAATAGATAATCACCAAGATTTAAATTTTGTGCCAGTTCTGCTAAAACTGGTGCACTTACAAGGACGGCTCTCATTTTTGCAAGTTCACCTTCAGGATATTCCGGAAATTCCTTAAAAATATGAGTGCTGATAGCCAGACTCAAAACAGAATCTCCCAAAAACTCCAATCTCTCATTATCCTTTAGAGATTGGCACCTATTTTCATTTGGAAAAGATTTATGGGTTAAAGCCCTCTGGATTAATTTTTTATTATTAAAATTAACATCAATTTTCTTTTCGAATTTCAAAAGTTTATCTTCATTAAATAATTCTGCCATCTCACTCTCACCTTTCCTAGATATAACCTAAAAAGGGATGAAAACTCCGCAAGCGGAGCTCCATCCATATCTATTAAAGAATATCTTCAAGATAATTTACAGCATCCTCTACTGTACGAATTTTCTCCGCATCCTCATCAGGTATTTCAACATCAAACTCTTCTTCAAATGCCATGACTAATTCAACCACATCTAAAGAATCTGCTCCGAGGTCATCTATAAATGAAGAGTTTTCAGTTACTTCATCCCTGTCAACTGCTAATTCTTCAACAACAATATCAATAACTTTATCTAAAACATTACTCATCAAGTTCACCTCCTTTCACTGAGTCTTCATTTTATAACGCAAGGTCGACTCAGCACTAGGGCATCGAGCCCGTCGCACTTGTCTTCATTTTATAACGCAAGGTCGACTCAGCACTAGGGCATCGAGCCCGTCGCACTTGTCTTCATTTTATTACATTAACATACCACCATCTACATTTATAACCTGACCATTTATATAATCAGCCATTGATGAAGCAAGAAATAAAACTACATTTGCTACTTCTTCAGCTTTACCAAAACGTCCAACCGGTATATTATTAAGCATCATATCTTTTATATCATCTTTTAGGTCTTCTGTCATTTCTGTCATTATGTAACCGGGAGCCACAGCATTCACTCTCACACCTTTACCTGCAAGTTCACGTGCATTAGAACGGGTAAAACCAATAATTCCAGCTTTTGCTGCACAGTAATTGGCCTGTCCCGCATTGCCCATTAAAGCTACTACAGAACTTATGTTTATAATTCTGCCAGAATCTGATTTTAATAAATACCTTACTGCATGTTTTGTGCAGTTAAAAACACCTTTTAGATTAATATCAACAACTTTATCCCAGTCTTCTTCTTTCATTCTCAACAAAAGTTTGTCAGTAGTTATTCCAGCATTATTAATAAGTATATCCAGACCATTCATCAATTTATAACTTTCTTCTACCAAAACTTTTGCTTCATCAAAATTAGAAACATCTGCCTGAATAACATGAGCTCTACCACCATTTTTTTTAATTATATTTTTAACATTATCGGCTTTATCTTTAGAATTGGCATAATTAATAACTACTTCTGCTCCAGCTTCTGCTAATTTTTTAACTATTTCTGCACCAATTCCACGGGAGCTTCCTGTGACAAGTGCTTTTTTTTCAGAAATATCTATCATATTTCCTCCTTTAAATTGGACCAACCTTAAAATTCTATTTATATAATCTTATTTATTATAACTTTATATAATTTAGTTAAAAATCAACTCATTTTATTAAATTCAATTTTTCTTCTAAAACTTCTATACAGTTTTCAGTTATTTCATCCAAAATCATTTTAACTGTTTTGATATCTTTTATCATGCCGGCTATCTGCCCTGCCATTACACTACCGTGATCTACATTCCCTTCAATAACTGCTTCCCTTAATTTTCCCGATCCAATTTCTTCTATTTTTTTTGGATCAACACACTTTTTTTCAAGTGCATCAAGTTCTCTAGTAAGACTGTTTTTTAGATTTCTAACAGGATGACCGGTGCTTCTCCCTGTTACAATAGCATCTCTATCTCCAGCCTGTAAAATAGCTTTTTTATACTGCTCTGAAGCAATACACTCTTCAGAGCAGACAAATCTTGTTCCTATTTGTGCCCCTACAGCTCCTAATGAAAATACTGCTGCAAGTCCTCGTCCGTCAGCAACTCCACCTGCCGCAATAACAGGAATATCAACTGCATCAGCAACCTGAGGTACCAGTGTCATTGTTGTAAGTTCTCCAATATGTCCTCCAGCTTCTGTTCCTTCAGCTATAACTGCATCAACATTTAATCTTTCCATTCTTTTTGCCAACGCTACTGAAGGGATAACAGGAATAACTTTACTTCCATTTTCCTGAAACATCTTAACATATTTTCCAGGATTCCCTGCTCCAGTTGTTATTACAGGTACATTTCTTCTTAAAGCAAGTTTTACTATATCTTCTGCAAATGGAGAAAGAAGCATTATATTTAAACCAAAGGGTTTATCTGTTAATTTTTCAACTTTATCAATTTCTTTTTCGATAACATCTGCCGGTGCATTCCCAGCTCCAATAACCCCAAGTCCACCAGCTGCAGATACCGCTGCTGCCAGCTCACCTGTAGCAACCCATGCCATTCCTCCCTGTATAATTGGTATCTCTATATCTAATAACTGGGTTAATTCTGTTTTTAACTGCATCTAAATACAACTCCCTATCTGTTCTCTACTTCTATTTTTATTAATGAAACAATATTTTTTTTTACTGCTTTCCTGGCAACTTTTACGGCATTATAAATAGCTGTGGCATCAGAACTACCGTGGCTTATAACAACTACTCCTTTCAGACCGAGCAGTGGTGCTCCACCATATTGTCTGTAATCTATCTTTTTTAATACAGTTTTTAGATATGGTTTTAACAAAAAAGCTGCACTTTTACTTATAATATTCGTTTTAAAACTTTCTTTCAGTAAATCAAAAAAAAATGAGGCCGCTCCTTCTGCTGTTTTTAAGATTATATTTCCCACAAAACCATCTGTTACAGCTATATCACATTTCTCTGTAAATATATCTCTTCCTTCTATATTACCTATAAAATTTTTTATTCTGTCATCCTGTTCAAATATCTGATAGCTCTCCTTAGTTAAATTATTACCTTTACTTTTTTCCTCACCTATATTTAACAGACCTATTTTGGGGTTTTTAATTCCCATAACATTTTCTGCATAAAGCTGACCCATAAATGCAAACTGCAGCATATACTCTGGCTTACAATCTGTATTTGCACCATTATCCAGTATAAGTGTACTTCCTTCTCTAGCTGGAAAGTTAACAGCAATGGGTGGACGCAAAATTCCTTTTATTCTGCCAATATTTAATAATCCAGCAGCCATAACTGCTCCTGTATTGCCAGGAGATATAAATGCGTCAGCTTCAGAATTTTTAACTAAATTTGTGCCAACATTTATTGTTGAATTTTTCTTTTTTCTTAAAGCTCTTATTGGTGATTCATCCATTTCAATAATTTCATCAGCAGAAACAATTTTTACCCGCTTATTGTCATATTCTAAGTTATCTAATCCTCGATTTATAATATCATATCTGCCGATAAGGGTCAAACTTATATCAGTGTCTTCAGTGCAGGCCCTTACCGCTCCTTTTATTAATTCAGAGGGAGAATTATCTCCGCTCATAACATCAACAACAATTCTGTACAATACTTACGCCTCCTAATCCAATGAAAGCTAAAATTTCAGTACTCCATTTGGAAATTATTATATCTCAACCGGCGGTCAAATGCAAGTTTGAGAAGAGAAAAAAGCAGAGCTCCTTTTTAGGGCTGCTCTGCTTTTTCTCATAAAATCTTAAATTATTTGCTGACCACCTTTTCACCTTTGTAATGTCCACAATCTGGACATACACGATGAGGTAAAACCATAGAATGGCAGTGTGAACATTCAATCAGGGTAGGGCCTGTTAATTTCTTGTGTGTACGTCTCTTACGCTTTCTTGTTTTAGAAGTCCGTTTCTTTGGTACAGCCATACTCTCCCACCTCCTTCAATTACTCAGTATCAAAAAAATCCTTCAATTTTGCAAGACGCGGATCAACCTGTTTAACTTCACAATCACAGTCACCTCTGTTTAGATTTTGCCCACAGTATGGACATATACCTTTACAGTCTGCAAAACAGAGAGTTTTTATTGGAAGTGACAGCAGGATATTATCTCTAATAATATCCGCAAGATGAAGTTCATCAGCATCTTCCATTTCTTCTTTAAGCACTTCTTCTTCAATTTTTAAATTAAGTTCAGAATTGTACTTTTCCAGACAGCGACTGCATTCCAGAATAAGTTCTCCTTTCAAATTGCCGCTTAATTGAAAAGAATCTTTAGTATTAAAAATGTCGACATCAAGATGGAGGGGTTTATTAATTCCAATTTCTCTATCCTGATATTTGAAGTCATTAAACTCGAAATCCAGTACTACATGTTTGCAAGCACCAATGTCTTTTAAATCACTGAGGTTTATATACAATTTAATCACCCCTGTAAATAGCCACAGTTAATTATATAAAATGAAGAGATGACTGTCAAGCAAAAACTTAAAATGATAGGGAATTTATTCTGCAACAATTTCTTTTGTATCTCTGGCAATAACAAGCTCTTCATTTGTTGGTATAACCATAACCTTTACTTTAGAACTTTCGCTGCTAATGATTACTTCTTTACCACGGCAGTTATTGGCATCTTTATCAAATTCTATTCCCAGATATTCAAGTCCGGATATTATTTTCTCTCTTGTTTCAACAGCATTTTCTCCAATACCAGCAGTAAACACTATGACATCAACACCACCCATGGCAGCTGTATAAGCTCCAATATATTTTTTAACACGATAATTAAATAACTTAAGTGCAATTTCAGCTCTGTGATTTCCAGATTTAGCTGCTTCTTCAATATCTCTACAATCACTGCTTACTCCAGAAACTCCATATAGACCACTTTCTTTATTCATTATAGTGTCTATTTCAGAAGCAGATAGATTTTCCTTTTTCATTATAAAGGGTACGATTGCTGGATCTATATCACCACAGCGGGTACCCATAACAAGTCCTTCTAAAGGAGTTAAACCCATACTTGTATCCACTGACTTACCATTTTTTACAGCTGCAATACTTGCTCCATTACCCAAATGACATGTAATAATTTTTAGTTCAGATAGGGGTTTTTCAAGCAATTCAGAAGCACGTTGGGATACATATCTGTGTGATGTGCCGTGAAATCCATATCTTCTTATACCATGTTTTTCATAAAACTCATATGGAAGAGCATAAATATATGCTTTTTCCGGCATTGTCTGATGAAAAGCAGTATCAAATACACCAATTTGAGGTTTGCCCGGGAATAATTCTTGACAGACTTTGATTCCAACAAGATTGGGCGGATTATGTAGAGGAGCTAAATCTGAACATTCTTCCAATTTTTTAATTACTTCATCTGTAATATAAACAGAATCTGCAAATTCTTCTGCACCATGAACTACTCTGTGTCCTACTGCCTCAATTTCATCTACATTTTCCACAACTCCATGTTCATCAGAAAGAAGTGTATCTATTACCATTTTTAATCCTGTTTTATGGTCAGGAATATCCTTTTCAATTTTAATTTCATCCCCAGAAAAGTTTTCATATTCCAGAAAGGAATCTTCAATACCAATTCTCTGAACAAGACCATCTGCAAGTACTTTTTCGTTTTTCATCTGAAAAAGCTTGTACTTAATTGAAGAACTACCACAATTAATAACTAAAATTTTCATTTAATAATTTCCTCCTGTGTTTTATCTTTTTATATTATTTTTGTGCTTGAACTGATGTAATAGCAGCAAGGTTAACTATATCTTCCACCGAACATCCTCTGGAAAGATCATTAATAGGTTTTGCAAGTCCCTGCATAACAGGACCAACTGCCTGTGCACCTGCAAGCCTCTGCACAAGTTTATATCCTATATTGCCTGACTGAAGATCAGGAAAAATTAATACATTGGCTTTTCCTGATACACTGCTGTCAGGGGCTTTTCTTTCTGCAACTGATGGAACAAGTGCTGCATCTGCCTGCATTTCTCCATCAATATCAATATCTGGAGCCTGTTTTTGAGCTAATTCAACAGCCTTCTTAACTTTATCAACGAATTCGTGTTTTGCACTTCCCCGAGTTGAAAAAGAAAGCATTGCAACTTTAGGTTCAAATCCTAATAATTTTTCTGCAGTTTCTGCAGTAGAAACTGCAATTTCAGACAGCTGTTCAGCATCAGGATTTGGATTAACGGCACAATCCGCAAATAAAATTACACCGTCTTCACCATAGCTTTTGTCATTTACCACCATAATAAATACACTGGAAACAACAGATATACCTTCTTTGGTCTTTACAATCTGAAATGCAGGTCTCAGAACATTTCCAGTGGCATTAGCAGCTCCAGCTACCATTCCATCTGCCGCTCCAGTATAAATCATCATGGTTCCAAAATAAAGCGGATCCAGAACTGCATTTTCTGCATCTTTTTTGCTTATACCTTTGTGTTTTCTAATCTCAAAAAATTCATCCGTAAATTTCTCTTTGAGATCTGAATATTTAGGATTAATCACTTCAATTCCGGATAAATCTGAACCTGATTTTTCTGCTGCTGCGGCAACTTCTTCTGCAGTTCCGAGCACAATTGGTACTGCAAAATTTTCTTTTTTAATCTGCTCTGCAGCACTTATTACCCTTTCATCTCCACCTTCAGGCAGTACAATGATTTGAGGATCATCTGCGGCTTTGGCTTTAAAATTTTTAATTAAATCCATATTTATTCCCTCCCCCTGTATTTGACCAGATTTTATAATTTGTGAAAATAATAATCTTCTGGTATTATATATATAATACTATATTAAACAAAAATTTCCTTTAAAAACTTTGAAAATAAAAATAATAAAACTTTTAAAAATTTATTTAAATTTATTTAAAATGATGTGTCCACAAAAAGGGTATTTGCGGAACATTAGGCATTTTTCGTTAATCAATCTTAATGAGTTAGAAAGAGAAATAAGACCTCAACACATGATGTGCTGAACTAATCCTGATGCAGGACGTCTCATTTGATTAGGAAGTCTTTATTTCGCTTGTAAACGAATTTTAGTTTGATCGAAAAATGATTTAGAGACGCAAATAACCTTTTTGTGGGAGAACCTTAAAATACTGGATGGTGATTTAATGTGAAACGATGTGCTTTAATTACTGAATATAATCCTTTCCATAATGGACATTATTATCATCTTCTCAAGGCTAAAGAGATAACCGACAGTGAATCTGCAGTTGCTGTAATGAACGGTAATTTTACGCAAAGAGGAATTCCAGCAATTATTGATAAATGGGCCAGAACTGAACAGGCCTTAAAGTCAGGTGTTGATCTTGTTATAGAACTGCCTCTCCTCTATGGTCTGCGCAGTGCAGAATTTTTTGCCTCTGCAGCTGTTAACCTGATCAAAGAAACCGGACTAATAGACACTATTGTTTTTGGCAGTGAAAACGAAAATATAGATATTCTTAAAGATATAGCCTATGTTTTTAATAATGAAAACAAAACTTACAAAAAAAAGATAAAAGAATATTTAAATCAGGGTTTAAACTATCCGACAGCTAGAAATAAAGCCTTAATTGAATGCCGTAAATTATATAATAATATTAGCAGATATTCAGAAAATGAAATAAAATATGCTGTCTCCAATCCAAACAATATTTTGGGAATAGAATATTTAAAGGCAGTACAGAAAAACAACATAAATATAAATATTAGAAATATAAAAAGAAAAGGACCTGACTACCACAGTTCTCTCATAGAAGGAAAATTCGCAAGTGCCAGCCTGATCCGGAAAATTATACGGGAAAATGACATAAAAAAATCCAGGGAAAAAATCAAAAATTTAGTACCCCCTTCTGCCTTAGATATTCTAAGCAGAGAACTTAATAAGGGTAGATTTATTCCAGATAACCAGCTGCTTATTAGACAGATCATTGAAAAAATAAGGAGATTATCTCCAGAAAAGCTGCTGAAATATCCAGAAATAGCAAATGGACTGGAAAACAGAATATTTACATCAGCTTTAAACACAGGTGAACTGACAGAGTTTTTAAAACAGATACATACTAAAAATTATACAAATACCCGAATCATGCGTTCATTATTATATATATGGCTGAATATTAAAAAGAAAGAACTTAAAACTATAGACAAATACAGTCCTCCATATATTCGCATTCTCGGTCTTAAAAAAGGAAACGAAAATCTTCTCACACAAATTAAACATAATTCTGCATTACCACTTATTATTAATCCTTCAGAAATATTAAGAAGTCCTGATTTTGATACAGATGATCCTGTAAAACTCACTTTAAGCTTCGAAATAATGGCTGATGACCTATACTCTCTACTTCGAAAGTCAGCTTCAGAAAGAAAAGCAAGAGAAGATTATCATAAAAAACTAATTAAAATCTAAATCATTTTCTTATCCTATCTTTAAAATCATATTATAAAAAGCTGCAGAAATCTACTCAAACAATTCAATTTTTTTAGGCTAATTTTATTCATTATTCTCCTTTAAATAATCTAAAACATCATCTATATTATTAACTGAAAGCAGCTGCAGATTTCCCGCATATTTTTCTGCTTCCGAAAAATTCTTTTTTGGAACAATAAATAAATCAACTTCAGCTTTTTGAGCGGCAATGATTTTTTGTTCAACACCATCAATTTGACCAACTGTTCCATCAAGATTTATTGTTCCTGTTCCAGCAATTTTAAGTCCTCCTGTAATATCTTTTTCTGTCAGCTGATTATAGATTTCCAGAGCAAATACACTGCCGGCAGATGGACCGATTATATTATCTGTTTTAAATTCAACTTTTCTCGGTATATCATAATTTAAATTTTTACTTGTAATTAAAACACCTATAGAAGGGTTGCCGGGATTTCCTTCCAATTCCAAAGTCTTCAATTTAAATTTTAATTTTTCATCACCTCGTAATACTGTTAATTTAACATTATCTCCAATTTTTCTATTTCTGATGATATTTACTGCATCAGCTGCCAGTTCCACGGATTTCCCATCTACTTCTATAATAATGTCCCCTTTTTGGAGATTTCCAGCTGCAGTTCCATCTTTCATAACTTCTACAACCTCTACTCCTTCACCACTTACTTCAACATTATATCCGGCTTTTTTGAAAGCAACAGCCTGTGCCTGCAGCTTGCTTTCTTCCATCATCTTTGCCATAAGTTCTATATATTCCTGCATTTCCATTCCTTCGGGGAGCTGTTCTGACATCAGCTCCAGCTCTTTTCCTTTCGGGCTAAATATATTAATATAAAGATAGTCCCATACAGTTGCTTTTTTAGAAGCTACTGCTGTTAATAAAAATTCCCCCTTGTGCTGGTAACCCCCCTCAACATTTATAACTGAAGAAAGTTTCTGGGCTATCCCTGGAGACATAACATAATATGGAGTTGGAATAAAATGAATTAATATGTAAAATATAAATATAATTCCAATTATTCTTGATAATACTTTATTTGTTCGTATTCTGCTGCTCATCTTTAATATCATTACCTTTCCCTATTATTTTTTTTATTTTTTCCAAATTATCTTCAGCTGCTCTTCTGCCTGCTTTGATACAAAAATCAGTTTTGTCCAGATTAAAAGCCGAAAGATTACCCAGCTCAGGCTGAATAAATAAATCTGCATTAAAATCATAATTGACAGTAAAGTTAAGCTGCATTATATCAAAAGTGTTTAACAAAACATCAAAAATATTATTTACAGGTGTATTAATATCTTTAATACTTACATCCACACCGATAACAATATCTGCTCCCATGTCATAACATGTTTTTACTGGAACTGGATCTATTATACCGCCATCAACAAGCTGTCTACCTTGATATTTATAAGGAATATAAACTCCAGGTATCGCAGTGCTGGCCCGAATAGCCTTAGCTGTAGAACCACTATTTAACACAATATGTTCACCCCGTTCAATATCACAGGCCACTGCAGAAAAAGGTATATTAAGTTCACTTATATCTTTCTTTTTGCTCAATATTTCCAAAAAAAACAGCAATTTCTCACCTTTAAGCAGACCTTTTTTGGGAAAAGTTAAATCAGAAAGATGTTCCCAGTCAATCTCTTCTGCAAGTCCTTTAATATATCTAAGCGAAACTCCAGCTGCATAAAGACCCCCAATTAAACTTCCCATACTGCATCCACTAATAAAATCGATTTTGATATTTTCCCTTTCCATAACCTCTAAAAAACCTATATGTGCCAGACCTCTTGCACCACCAGAGCCAAGAGCAAGACCAAGTTTGCAGTTTTTATCATTCATAACACCTTCACCTCTATTTAATCCATTAAATTTATTATATATGTTCAAAGAGTTTAGAGCAAGATTTAATAAAATTAGGAGTTTCCCCAAAATTTATTTTCAAGCTGCAAAAAGGGGGCTTTAGTCATCAACGAAATTTTTAGATTTATCTAAAACTCAATTCGGGTGTGAAATAGGGCACACTAATCAATGAGTCCTCCTGACTCATGATTAGCTCACTCCATCCTGCAGTTCAACCCTATTTCTTCCTTCATTTCGTTAAGATTCATTGACTAAAAATTTCAATATTCCTGTATCTCCCCTTTTTGCAGCAGTATATAAAAAATGGGGAAAGTCCAGTTAATAAAATAGAGTTTCTCCAAAATTATTTTTAAAGCTGAAAAATGGGGAAAGCATTTTTATTAAAAAATGTTTTCTAAAAAAAATTTTATTTTTCCTTGACAAAAATTATTATGTCAGTTATACTTTTATACAAATAAAATACTGTTAAACTTAATAGAAAAATGCCTCATCCAATTCTGGGTGAGGTAGAGGCGCAGAACTGATCAGTAACTCTAAAGATTTAAGAACCTAATTGCTTTAGAGTGAAAGGCTGTTTTGCCGAAGCACAGTTTTTTCGGTTCAAAAAACTGCTGCTGGGTCTGTATATAATATATGCAGGACTGTCATTATAAGTTCTAATCCGGGCTTATAATGTTGCGCTATCTCACATAAAACGGATATTGGAAGAGGTGATTTTTTCTGGTTAATATATTAACCCGGCTAAATCGCCGGGTATTTTTTATTTCTTGAATATTTTTGATAGTGCATTTACAACTAATTTTGGGGGGAGTAAAAATGAACAAGCTTAAACAGATTCGCTGAATATGAAGCCGAGAGTAGATAGTAATTAGAAATCAATTCACACTCACATTAAAAAACCATCAAAAATCTGAAAGGAGTTTTACAATGCACAGAATAAACAGAGCTAATAATTCGATTTTTATTATTTCAATAATAATAATGGTTATGTTCAGTTTCTCAATCTCAGTCCTGGCAGAAGAAAGTGGAAAATATGGAGGAACTTTAAATTATCCTCTTCCTTATCAGCAGAGTATAACGACTCTTGAACCAGGTCAATCAGGTGATGTAACACAGGCGATTATAACAAAAGCTATTTTCTCCAATCTTGTTCGCTATAACGAATCTTCGGGGAAAATAGAACCAGATCTAGCAAAATCATGGGAAATAAGTGAAAATGGATTAGTTTATACATTTTATTTAAGAGAAGGTGTAACTTTTCACAATGGTGAAGCTTTTACAGCCGAGGATGTTCAGTTTACATTTGAAAGAATTCTGGATCCAAAGCAGGCTTCAATCGCTGTGCCTACAGTGCAGGGTATTGCTGGAGCAAAAGAGTATGCAGAAGGGAAAACTGAACACCTATCTGGATTAAAAATTATTGATGATTATACACTCAAAATAACACTTTCTGAACTGGATGTTGGATTTTTAAATTCTATGGCAGATGAACTGGCAGCAATTATGCCAAAAGATTATACTGAAAAGGTTGGAAATGATTTCGGCATGAATCCAGTTGGAACAGGTCCTTTCCAGTTTGTAGAAATGAACCAGGACGAAAATGTAATAGTAGAAGCATTTGAAGATTATTATAATGGCCGTCCATATCTTGATCAGATAAAATTTTTAGTTATGCCTGAAGCATCTACACGCACTGCTTCTTTTAGATCTGGACAGCTGGATGTTGATCTTGTTTCTCCAGCTCAATATAAAGTTTTCAAAAATGATCCTCAGTATGAAGACCAGCTTATTGAAGTTGCTGAAGTATGGATAAGAAATGTGATGTTTAATATGGATAAAGAAAAATTTAAAGATAAAAGAGTTAGACAGGCATTTAACTATGCCATTGACAAACAGCTTATAGTGGATAGGTTATTAAATGGAAAAGCATTTGCTGCAACAGGATGGCTGCCGCCGAGTAGTATAGCTTACAATCCAGAATTAGAAGCATATGAATTCAATCCAGAAAAAGCAAGAAGTTTAATGGAAGAAGCAGGATATACACCGGAAAATCCACTGAAAATTCATATTATAGGCACCACAAATCCTTCCTGGGGTATACCAATTATTGAAGCTGCAAGACCTTATTTAGAGGATGTTGGTTTTAAAATCACTTCTGAAGTAGTAGATGGTGCTACCTGGGCTACCAGAGCAAGACAGGGAGATTTTGAGGCCTTTATTTTCTCGCTGGGAGGGCATTCTTCTCCAGTAAAACAGCTTGCAACAACATTTTGGTCAGAAATACCCAGAAATGCAGGGAATTATGGAAATTACCACAACAAAGAATTTGATAAATATATTGAAAAAGCAATGAATACTGTCGATTTAGAACAGCGTATAGAATATGTACAGATGGCAGAAAAAGTTCTGGTAGAAGATCCTGGAGTCTGGTTTTTTAACTACAACAAGGCTGTAATGATTCATAAGCCCTGGGTTCATGGCATTACAGGAAATGCTTTAGAAATGACGTATCAGCCATTTCATAAAATCTGGATTGATGATTCCAGTCCGCGCAAATAGCAGGAGGTGAATTTCGAGAGTGGGGAGATAATCTTTCTGCTCTCGAAAATAACAATGTTAATATATGTAATAAGACGAATTGCACAATCTGCAGCAGCAATTTTAATTTTACTAACACTATTATTTGTTGTTCTTAATGTTCTTCCAGGAGATGCTGCCTTACTGGCCGGAGATTTAAGAATGGCCAAAAATGAAGAGGTAATTGCAAATATCAGAGCAAAATGGGGACTGGACAAACCACTTCATATTAGATATTTGACTTATATGGGAAATCTCCTAAGATGTGATCTGGGTACCTCTTATAGAACGTCAAATAAAGTTATTGATTTAATTATTCCAAAATTATTCAGCACCATCAAAATTGTTATCACAGCATTTATTGCAGCAGTTATTGTCGGGATTTTTCTTGGATTTATGGCAGCATTATATAGAGGTACTTTGATCGATGTAATTTTAATGATAATTGCTATTTTAGGAATTTCAATGCCCCGATTCTGGCTTGGTTTAATGCTTATGTATTATTTTGCAGTTATACATAATTTTCTTCCAGCATCAGGAACTGGAGATGGTTCTTTTCTATTTATTATTCTGCCCGCTTTAACTTTAAGTATTCCCATGATAGCTCTTATTGCAAGAACTACCAGGTCTGCTGTTCTGGATGAAATTAATCATGACCATGTTAGAACTGCCCGCGCTAAAGGACTTTCAAATTCTGCTGTAAATATTAAACATATTTTTAGAAATTCATTACTATCTATTATAACTATAGTGGGTCTTCAGCTGGGGACAGTTTTTGCCAATACCGTTGTGGTGGAAAAAGTTTTTGCCTGGCCTGGAATTGGAGACCTTGTTGTTAATTCGATTTTCAAGAGAGATATTCCTGCTATACAGGGATGTATCTTGGTCTTTGCACTCTGCTTTATTTTAATTAATTTATTTGTTGATATTTTATATGCATTTTTAGATCCACGTATTTCTTATAGTTAGGGGGCCTATATATGATTAAAAAAATAAAGAAAAATCCACAGCTTACAATTGGTTTATTTATTACAGTTATTGTCATATTTGCTGCAGTTTTTGCCCCGCTTATTGCTCCTTATGATCCTATTGATGATGCCAATTTATTAAACAGCCTGGAATCTCCCGGCAGTGAATTTAAGCTGGGAACCGACCGACAGGGACGCGACATTTTCAGCAGAATAATTTTTGGAGCAAGAATTTCTTTGAGTATCGGCATAATTACTCAAATAATTAACACTTTTATAGGTGTTAGCCTGGGACTTATTGCTGGATATGCTGGTGGAAAAATAGATGATCTTATAATGAATATTACAAATATTATGCTCTCTATTCCTCCACTAATTTTGGCTCTGGCAATTATGGCAGTGCTGGGACCGGGTTTGATTAATATTTTTATTGCTTTAGGATTTACTCTCTGGACTTATACCTGCCGTGTCACAAGAGCACAGACACTTTCTATTAAAAAAAAGGAATATATTTCTGCAGCCAGAGCTATTGGAGCTTCAAACTTCAGAATCATTTTTAAGCATATTCTTCCCAATATTATTGGACCGGTATTAGTTATTGCAACTTTTGGAGTAGCCTCAGCAATTTTAATAGAATCCAGTTTGAGTTTTCTGGGTATAGGAGCTCAACCTCCAACTCCCAGTTGGGGAACTATGTTGAGTAATGGCAGGGATTATATATGGACTGCTCCCTGGATTATGATTTATCCAGGTATTGCTATAGTGATGACAATCTTAGGATTAAACTTAATGGGTGATGGTATTAGAGACTATCTGGATCCACATAAAAAAGGATGATTAAAATGACAAAAAAGCTCTTTTATAATGGTTATATATATACAATGGATGAAAAAAATCCTACTGTAAATAATGTGCTTATAGAAAATGATAAGATAATTGATTTCAATACTAAAATCAAAGATGAATACCAGTTAATTGATCTAAACGGACAAACTCTTCTGCCTGGATTTAATGACAGTCATATGCATGTATTAGCCTATGGTATGACACTGGATATGGTTGATTTAAACAGTGTAAATTCAATTGAAGAAATGATTTCAGCTGTACAAAAATTTATTGAAGAAAAAAAACCGAAAGAAAATGAATGGATTTTTGGCAGAGGCTGGAATCAGGAAAATTTTATTGAAAAAAGAATGCCTACAAGATGTGATCTTGATAAAATTTCAACATCAAGACCAATTGTTTTGACCCGAACCTGTGGACATTTATTAACTGCAAATTCGGCTGCTTTAAAAAAAATTGATATAGATTCTGATACATATATTGATGGTGGAAAAATCTATTTGGATGATAATGAAAATCCTAATGGAATTTTTGCAGAAAAAGCAATGGATTTAATTTATGAAAATATGCCACCTCTATCTGTTGAAGATATAAAAAATTATCTAGTTAAAGCCGGAAAAATGCTGAGAAAAAAAGGTATAACTGCTGTTCAAACAGATGATCTTGATAGTGCAAATGTCGATTTTCAGAAAGTACTGCAGGCCTATTATGAGCTGGCCGATGAAAATAAATTACCTATTAAATTTAATCTACAGCTTAGGCTGAAAACCCCTGAAGAAATTAATGAATTTTTAAAAAATAATCTGATAACTTATTATGATGACTACTTAACTCTTGGACCTCTAAAAGTGCTAGCTGATGGCTCTCTGGGAGCAAGAACTGCTGCTTTACGGGAAAGTTATGCTGATGAAGAAAATCAATTTGGAAAACTTGTCTATGGAAAACAGAAATTATATAATTTATCAGAAATAGCTCTAAAAAATGGAATGCAGATTGCCTGTCATGCAATTGGTGATAGAACTGTTGCTCTCTTTATTGATATTATGGAGAGACTTCAAAAAAGATATGGAAGTGGTTTGAGGAATAGAATAATCCACTGTCAGATTACTGATTATGATTTATTGAACAGAATGGCAGAACTTAATCTGCAGGCTGACATTCAGCCGCCTTTTACTGCCACTGACTGGACTATTGTTTCTAAAAGAATTGGTAAGGAAAGAGAAATTGGAACATACGCCTGGAAGACAATGTTTAATCTTGGTATTAATGCTGCAGGTGGTTCTGACTGTCCTGTAGAATCTCCGAATCCAATCTGGGGTATCTCCTGTGCTGTTACTAGACAGGACAGAGATTATAATCCAGCTGGAGGGTGGCAACCATGGGAAAAATTAACTGTCCAGGAAGCTCTTAAACTTTACACAAAAAATGCTGCATATAATTGTTTTATGGATAATCAAATTGGTCAGATTAAAAAGGATTATAAAGCTGATTTTGTTATATTAGATAATAATCCCTTTTTGACTGCAGAAGAAGAAATTAGAAATATAAAGGTTGCCGCTGTATCTATAAATGGAAAAGTTTACTGGAATTAAAATAACTAGTTTATAAAAGATAACAGGAAGGATGTTTAAATATGGATAATTATGGAATTTTGTCACTGATTCCACCAATGCTGGCAATTCTGCTTGCCTGGTGGAGTAAGGAAGTTATATTATCATTATTTCTTGGAGTTTTTGCTGGTGCAGTTATAATTAACATTAATCCAATTACTGCTTTTATGCATACACTTGATAATTATATACTGGCCTCTCTAGCCGACTCATGGAATGCCGGGATTATATTATTTTTACTGGCTATGGGAGGAATGATAGGAATTATTAATAAAGCTGGAGGGATACTGGCGATTGGTGAATATGTTGCCCGAAAAGCTCAGTCAATTAGAAAAACTCAATTTGCCGCCTGGCTTATGGGGGTACTGATATTCTTTGATGATTATGCCAATACATTAATTGTAGGTAACACAATGCGCCCGATTACAGATAGAATGAAAATTTCTCGAGAAAAGCTTGCCTTTCTGGTTGATTTAACGGCAGCAGCTGTTTCGAGTATTGTTCCTATTTCAACCTGGATAGCCTTTGAAGTAGGTTTGATTAAAGATGGATTTGATGCATTAAATATTGAACTAAATGCATATGCAACTTTTGTACAGACAATTCCCTTTAGATTTTACAGCATTTTAGCTCTTGTTTTTGCACTAATCATTATTTTCAGTGGAAAAGATTTTGGACCGATGCTGGCAGCAGAAAAAAGAGCAAGAAAAACTGGTGAAACATTAAGACCCGGTTCAACACCAATGGTATCACAGGAAATGGAAGAAATTGAACAGCCTGAAGGTCAGAGTTTTTCTTTCTCCAATTCATTTTTACCTATTTTGGGTGTTATAGTGATTACAATTATCGGCCTCTGGTACAATGGTGGAGGAATGACTGAAGGTACTTCTATTCAGGATGCTTTTGGGAATGCTGATGCAAGTATTGTTCTTCTCTGGGCAGCAATAAGCGGCAGCTTAATTGCAGGTATTCTGGCATTAAGTAGAAGAATTTTAAATATCTCGGAAATATTAAACGGCTGGATTGATGGGGCAAAATCTATGTTTATTGCCTGTATGATACTAATTCTTGCCTGGTCAATTGGAAGTATAACAGAAGATTTAGGTACAGCTAATTATATTGTAGGAATTCTGGAAGGAAATATAATGCCAGAAATAGTTCCGATGCTTTTATTTATTATTTCTTCATTTATAGCTTTTACTATTGGAAGTTCCTGGGGAACTGTTGCTATAGTAATGCCACTAGCAATTCCACTGGCAAATTCCATAGGTATCCCTATGCTGCCAACAATAGGTGCAGTTTTAACAGCAGGAGTAATGGGAGATCACTGTTCACCTATATCTGATACAACCATAATGTCCTCAACTGCATCTGCGGTAGACCATATGGATCATGTAAAAACACAAATGCCTTATGCGCTTACTGTAGGTTCAGTAGCAGCTTTATTCGGTTTTCTACCTGCTGGATTTGGCATATCAGCATTTTATTTACTTCCGATTGGAACATTGATACTTTATTTAATCGTAAACTTTGCAGGTTCTAAAGCAGAAAATGAAGATGTATCTTCTGAAGTTCAAAATACAAAAACAGCTTAAAAATATATTTTCTTTTAAAAAAAAGACATTTCTTTTTTAAGATGCTTTAAATCTTTTTCTACAAAGCTGCCTTTTTTTAGCAGCCAGCTCTTGCTGGCTGTTTCTTTTTTCTCAACCATTTCTATAATTCTTTTGTGACAGGTCAATAGAATAATCTGATTTTGTTTGGACAATTTTAAAATTTCATCAACAGCCCTTTCTAAATGTTTAATATCAAAATTGACCAGAGAATCATCAATAATAACAGGAAGTGGTGGTTTTATCTTTCTTATTCTACTCAGTCTTACAGACAAAAACAGCTGTTCTTCTGTACCTCTACTCAGCATATCATGACTGTGATATATTTTATCTTCATTATTTACAATATCCAATTTAGCAGACCAGAGATCATCTCCAGGAACTATCTTATTATAATCATTGTTGCTTAGATATTTAAATATTTCTGAAGCATCTTTTAAATATTCATTTTTGATTTTTTTATAAAAATTTTCCTGAAGTTTATCCAATATTAAGCAAACCAGTTTATTTACCGCATATTTTTCAGCAATTTTTTTTAGGTTTTTTCGAGCTTTATCTATTTTCCTCCTGCTTTCATTTAATTTTGCTTGGGAACTTAATTCTTCTAATTTAGTCTCAATATCCTGAACTTTTAATATAATATTTTCTCTTCTTTTTTTAAGATTATTTAATTCAACTTCTGTATCCTGTCTTTCAGTTTCTACCCTTTTTTTAGAATTATATTGAGAAAAACCCCGCAGAATTTTTTCAAATTCACCTTTAGAATCAAACCCATTTTCATCATTATTTTTTGAATATAGACTGTATGTTATCTTCTCATAGATACTGTTTTTTTCTTCTTTTAAAATCAAAAATTTATTATAATCATTAAAAAATTTTTCCAAATCTTCAATCATTGTTCTATCTTCATATTTACTTGCATTAAAAATTTCATTATATATTAATTTAATAGAATGTATAATTTCTTTATTTTCATTTTTTATTTTCTGTAGTTTTGTATTAGATACCAGTATTTTTTCAAGTAAATCAAACTGCTCTGTATGCTTCCTATAAGCTTTAAATTCACTTATTTTATCAAAGCAATATATATCATCACTAAATTTATTAAGATCTCTATATAGGTTATTTACAGCTCTATATTTAGAAATAATATCATCAGTGATGTCTTTAAATTTTCTTGCATTGCTGAGCCAATTTCTCCAGTCATTTTGCAGATCATATAATTCCTCTATAAAATCAGGTAATAAACTGTAATCTAATGTTTCAGGAAAACAGAAAGTTTTACGATAAATATCTAATCTATTTTTTAGAATTTCTAATTTTTTATTTTTAGCATAAATATTTTTTTCTAGACTATCCTTTTCTATTTTGACTAGTTTTATTTTTTCTTCTATTTCTTCGATATCTTTCTTTTTTTCCTTTTTAATCCTATATTCATTATATATAAAATAACTAAAAATAATTGTTCCAGAAAATATTGATAAAATTCCAGCCAAAAAATTTTTACTAAAAAAAGAAAGTAAGACTCCACTTAAAATTAATAGGAATACTATAGAATAAAAAAACCAATTTTTATCTGAAGTATAATTTTTCAATTCTTCAATTTTTTCTTTTAAATCATCTATTTCTCTTTTTCTGCTATATTTTTCCAGATTCAGCCTCTCCAACTCTATTTTTATACTGTCAATTTTTTCAGCATCCTGCCGTGATCTTTTAATTTCTGAATTCACAACCTTATCAATTTTTGTAGAAACAGTTAAATTCTTTTTCAGCAAACTTTCAAATCTAAATATAATTTCTGTTTTCTCATCTTTTAATTCTGATGCAGATTTGTACCAGTTCCTTATTTTTTCCAGATAAAATGATATATTTCTGGCATTATGTATAATTTTATTCTTATAATTTAAAATATTCTGCTGTTCTTCAATATTCAAAGAAGAAACTTTTCTTGATTCCAGTTTAAGCTCTGATATTTTTTTATTATTATTTTTATATTTTTCTTTTAGTTTTTCAAACTCCTTTATTTTATCTTCATCAATCTGTAAATTGTTAAGATGAGAAAATTTTTTGATTTTATTGTTTAATCTAATATATTTTTCAATTGAATCATAGTTTTTTTCCAGCAGATCCAAAAAATCAAGTTTTTTGTTTTTTTGATCAATTTTTAAAGCGGTTTCTTCTTTTTCCTGAAGCAAACTTTTTCTCTCTTTTTTTAACCTGTAATATTTATCAAAATCATTTCTTGCTTTTTCCTGCAGTTCCAATCCTTCATCTATTTGACTGTAATAGGGTTTAAATTCACCTACATTTGTTCTGCCATATTTCCCACCAATATTTTTAGCTTCTTTTAAATATTTTTCTTTAATTTCTGGAATTTTCTTTATCTGATTAAATCCGGCTCCAAGTAAAACAGATTGAAGTTTGGACAGTTCTTTATTTGTATATCCAACCGGAAATGTGCGGAGATAATCCAGAGAAATTCCAAAAATATTTTGATAGGAAAATTCATCCATATTTCCGTAAAGCTGTTTTGCAGTTTCTTTAACTGAAGCTTTACTCTCACAATTATTTTTGATCTGTACTACAGGATAAGAATATCCATTTAACTGTACACTGTAATCCTTGCTATTATCTATTATTTCAGCTTCTACAACATATTTATTAACTGGATTTGGTATATTCATACTTTTACTAAATCCATAACCCAAGTTCATCATAATTTTATAAAGTGTAGTTTTCCCAGATCTATTTTCTCCTGCTATGATATTTAATCCGTTAATAAGTCCTTTGAGCTCTGAAATGCGAAAAACTCCAAAATCTTTTATATATAAATTTTTTATGTACAAATCAATTACCTCCCCCCAAAGAGAGATTTAAGTATTTCAAATTCCGCCTTATTTAAAAGCCTTTCAATTAAATTTTTGTCTATTTCAAAATAATGGGGGTCTGATGAATCATTTAGCTGCCAGATTTCTCCCATTATTTCAGATATTAAAACCATATCTTCTTTATTTAATAAATCATTTTTTACTGCATCAATTTCTCTAAAAATTTCACTTTCTTTAATTTTATTTTCCATTTCATTATCTAAAAAAATATTTTCTGTCAAATTGACAATTTCTTCTGTCAAAAAAAAGCCATCTTTATCATTTAAATTTCTGTTTAATTTTTTTGTTAAATATTCATTAACCCCTTCTTCATCTTCTAATAAAATTTCTGCAGCATCTCCCCTGCCTTTAATAATCCACCTCAGCAGAACAATTTGAATATGCTGCTTTTTATAATTATTTTTAAAAGAATCAGGAATAAATTTCATTTCTGCAAAAGCTGACTTAAATTTACTGACCATTAAATCCATCATTTCGGTAAGATTTTTTATCTTTTTACCAGTAATATCTACATATAGATCCATATAAATAGTATCAGAAAGAGCAAGAAATTGTACATCTGTCAGCTTTTTATTCTCAAATTCAACCAGCAGGGCACCTCCCTGCAGCTGTTCTCCAAAATCTCTTCCCTGTATGTTGCCCGAGAAAAAAACGGCAGGATTTTTATGATTAATGATTTGAGCCTGATGAATATGTCCTAATGCCCAATAATCAACTTTTTTTACGGCAGTTAATTCATTTCTGGAAACAGGTACATATTTGCTGTTTTTACCCTCAAGCTGTGTATGAAGTAAAGCAATATTCAAAAGTTCATTTTGAGGAAAAATATAATTTTCAAAAATTGGATCCCGTTCCTGATGGCCAGAATATGACTGGCCGATTAAATTCACTCTTTCTCTGCCATTTTTTTTGAATTTTTTTAACTCAGGATTTTTGGCAGAAAAAATATTTAAATTTTTCGGCAGCTCTATTAAATCATCAAAATCTGCTCCACTATCGTGATTTCCTGTAATCATATAAATTTCAATATTTTGTTCACTTAATCTCTTACAGCCATCAATGAATATATCAAGAGCTTTTATAGATCTTTGATCACTGTCAAGAATATCGCCAGCCAGCAGCAAAAAATCTACCTCATTTTTACAGCAGCATTCTATTAAATTATTCCAGGCTCTCTGTAGTGCATTATCAGCCATATTACGAATATTTGTGGAATAATTTCCGGAATAATGAAGTGAACTACCAAGATGAATATCCGCAGCATGGATAAATTTTATATTATTTTTCATATTATCTATTTTTCTCCTTCAGCAGATATGAGATAAACTTATCTTCTTCTAATGGAGGACTAAAATAAAATCCCTGAATAAAATCATTATTATATGAATTCAATTTTTTTAATTCAAACTTATTTTCAACACCTTCAGCTATTGTTTTCATTCCCAAAAGATGGGCCATCTTAATTATAAATTCTACTATACTTTCTGCCTCTTTTCCTTTTCTCATATTTTGGATAAAGCTTAAATCAATTTTTAAAAAATCAACTGGAAATTTTTGAAGGTAACTTAAAGAGGAATATCCAGTTCCAAAATCATCTATAGATATAGAAAATTTATTTTCTTTCATTTTTTTCATAATTTCAAATGTATATTGCACATTTTCCATCACACTTGATTCTGTAATTTCAAAGGTGATTAAATCAGAACTAATATTACTATCAGAAACAATTTCAAATATTGATTCCAGATGTGCAGAATCATTGAGCTGTATAGGTGATAAATTAATAGATAAAGGTACAGAATTTATATTATTATTTTCAATTTTATAAAACATTTCTAATACTTTTTTAACAACAAGCAGCCCAACATCTATTATCATCCCTGACTCTTCCAGTACAGGTATAAATTCTGCTGGAGATATAATTCCTTTGTTAGGATCTCTCCACCTCAGCAGTGCTTCAGCAGCAAAAACTTCTTCAGTCTTCCCATTATAGTAAGGCTGATAATACAGCAAAAATTCATCTTTTTCCAGAGCTCTCTTCATCTCTGCTTCCATTTTGCTGTATTTTTTAATATAAATATTATTTTTTTCATCAAAAAAAGCATATCTGTTTTTAGAAATTGTTATAGTAGCAATTTCTGCCTTAGAGATCAGTTCTTCAGCTGTAGTGTCATCTTCAGGATATAATGATATACCAATTTTCACAGAAAGCATTAAATATTCGTTATTAAAAACAATCGGATTTTTAAAAATTTCTATTATTTTTTCAGCCAGTCCATAAATATCATTACTGCTGTCAAAATCATTTACCAGTAAAGCAAATTCATTTCCTTCCAAATATGAAATAAAATAATTTTCATCAATATTTACCAGCAAACTATCTTCTTCAAGATATTCCATAATCCAATCAGCTGCAGCTCTAATAAAGTTTTTCTCATCATCATTTTTTCGATAAATATCATTAAAATATTTTACATCACTTATACTTATAACAAATACAGCTTTGACTTTTTCCTCTTCAAATTCAATTAATTTTTCTAATTTTGTCTTAAAAGCTCTTTTGTTTGGCAGGCCGGATGAAATATCATAATTAGAGATATATATTAATTTTTTTCTTAATTTTTCATTTTTAGTTATATCTTTTCCCACTGATATAAAATTTAATAGTTCACCATCATCTGACTGAATGGGAGTAATTGTCTGTTCAGAATAGAAAAGTTCTCCGTTCCTTTTTTTATTTATTAAAATATCATTAAAAACATTACCTGATTTGATAGTTTCCCACATATTTTTATAAAAAGATTTTTTGTGTTTTCCTGATTTAAAAATAGATGGATTTTTACCTATAATTTCTTCTTTTTTATATCCTGTCACATCTTCTACTGTAGTGTTAGCATATTCAATATTTCCATCTGGATCTGTTATAACAACCCAATTATCAGTTTCATTTATAGCTTTGATTAGATTTGAAATCTTATTTTCTTTATCTATTTCCTGACTGATATTTTCGCCTATTGAGATTATTTCTTTTATATTTTCTTCTTCTTTGATTACAAAATTTTTCCACCTGCATATAATAAAATTTCCCTTTTTATCTACAGCTTCAGATTTTATTTCATTTGAAACTTTACTGTATAATTTATCCTGAATTTTTTTCCATTTATCACGGTCTTTGTCAACTATTAAAGTTGTTAGAAAATCTCTACCTATAATTTCTTCCTTTTTCCAGCCAAAAAGTTCTTCAGCAGCTCTATTCCAATCAATGATTTTCCCTTCTCTGTTCCAGGAAATAATGGCAGATTGTAAATGAAAACAAATCAAGTCCAATTTTTTTTTATTATACTCATTTTTATCAATTTTATTCTGATCTCTTCTTGATATCAATATTATCACCCTATAAATATAATTATTAAAACTGCCGCTGAAGCGGCAGTTTATCGTAACTTTATCTTAACTTTATTCTAATTTAATATAATATCCTCAAGTTTCCTCTTTGGAACATGATGAAGATCATTATTATCACGCCAGTATTTAATATCATCATCCTCGCATTTTTCCAGAACCACTTCTTCAGCTGGATAACCAAGAGCAACTACATATAAAATATCATACCTTTCATCAAGCTCAATTTTAGTTCGAATTCCTTTTTTATCAATTGCTCCCAAAATGCACCCATTGAATCCTTTTTCTACTGCTCTCAATAAAATTGTCTGCATTGCTATTCCAGGATCAGCCCAGTAATTTGTGGAAATTTCCCTGTCTCCCACAACTACAATATATGCAGCTGGTCTTTCACCTTCTTCAGGTCCATCCCAGTCTTTTAAATATCCTGCCCAGTTTGTATATGGAAAAATTTTATCATTACCTTCACTCTCAAAAATTAAATATTTTAAGGGCTGCAGATTGGATGCCGAGGGTGTTATTCGTGCAAAATCAATAAGTTCTTCAAGAGTTTTTCTGCCAATTTTCTTCTTTTCCTGAAATCGTCTTACACTTCTGTTTTTTAATACCAGATCTTTTAACACATTATCTCCCCTTTTTATAATAATAAAATTTGTATAAAGATCAGCCGAACAGCTTTAATTATTAATTTCTACAAATGCTGTCTAATTCCTTCAAATTACTGCTAAAAATAAATCTAATTACTCTTCAATTAAATTTACAATATTACAAGCTCCCAAAATTACAAGCTTCCAAAATTAATCTGCCTTTTTTATTTCCTCTGTCATAATTCATTTTTTATGTCCTCCAATTGTACTGTGAATTCGATTATAATTTTCTTTTAACACAGTATACAGGCTGTATTAAAAATGAGGTACTTCAAAAGAATCCCAATCTCTAAGGGATGCTTCAATACTGGCATAAAATGATTTTATATCTCATTTACCTTTCCAAAAATAATTCATCTTTTCACTTATCATTTTTTCATCTTTTTTTTCAGGCCAGAGTTCTATTCTTCTTCCAGCCCTCATTGCAGCGGCAGTATTATAAAAAAGCTGTTTATTCCTAAATAAATCAGCAAAACTTTCTTTTATTTCAGCTCTTTTGTTCATTTTATCATAAGGACAATTACTTTCTAAAATATTTATATCCAGTTTTTTGATCTCCCTAATTATTGTATCTTCACGCAGAAAAATCAGTGGACGAATTATATAAACATTATTCTGGCTTAAATAGCGAAAAGGCTGCAGTGAAGATATCTGCCCTGAATAAATAATACTCATCAAAAAAGTTTCCACAGCATCATCATAATGATGACCAAAAGCCAGTTTATTACAATTGTTTTCTTTCATATAGCTGACAAGTGCTCCTTTTCGAAAATGTGCACATTTTGAACATGGATTATCTACATCTTCATTTAAAATATATTGAGCAATTTCAGTTTCAATAATCTCATACTGTATATTTAATTCATCTGCAAAAAAAGATAAATCATCATAAATTTCTTTATCATTAAAGCCAGGGTTAACAGTTGCTGCTTTCAAATTAAATTGAACAGAAAAATATTTTTTTAATACTGCCAGAGCATAAAGCAAAAAACTGCTGTCTTTACCACCGGAAAGTCCAACCAAAACATTATCTCCTTCTTCAATCATTTCAAATTCAGCCATTGCTTTAACAATTCGATGATTTATCCACCTTTCCAACCTCAACTCCATATTAAAAACTCCCTTTTAAATTCATCAGTCAGCTTTTCAGCCAGTCTAATAGTTCTTTAGAACGATTTTCTGCAATTTTATAAGCCGAATTATAAAGTTCTTTTAATTTTTCTTTATCTTTACTAAATCTATCTATAGCCAAATTTTGCGGTCTAAAAACAAAAAAATCTCCTTTTTTTTCTTTCTTTCTGATATAATCTATAGTTCGGTTATAAACTTTATAGCGATTTTTAAGTTGATCAACCAGTTGTGGATAATCTTTAAGAAAAAAATTCAATAAAAAACCCGCTTTTAAAGGTTTTTTCCTGTAATTATTTTCTCGTGTTAAAACGATCAGATTTTTTTTATATCCATCAGCCTCAGCCCTATTAACCGGTATAGGTGCTGTAATTCCACCATCAAAATATACTCTCCCTCCCATTTTAACAGGAGTAGAAATTAAAGGCAGACTGCTTGTAGCTTTAAAAATCTTGTCTATTTTTTTCTGGCTGCCGCAATTTTTAGGTTGTAAAAAAACAGCTTTTCCTGCTGTACAGTCTGTAACACCAACAACCAGTTTGCTGTTTGATTTTAAAAAGTTTTCATAATCAAAAGGAAGTATTTTATGTGGAAGCTCATGAAACAAAAAATCCATACCAAAATAATTGCCTTCTTTAATAAGATTTTTTATACCCATATACCTCTCATCTTCCACTAAATCAACAAATATTTTTTTGTTTCTATCAACCTGTCTGGAAACATAATTAGCTCCATTATTTGCCCCAGCTGAAACTCCAACAACATATTCAAATATAAGATTCTTTTCCAGCAAAAATTTTATAATACCTGCTGTAAAAGCACCTCTCATTCCTCCACCTTCCAGCACAAGTGCACAGTCTTCAATATACAAAAAAACTCACCTCATAAATTTCTTTATTTTATATCTTTACCAAACGGCATTAAAGATAAATAAGCCAATTTTAAACTCTGTTTGGCAAAGGGAATGCCGATAATTGTAACAGCAAATATTAAAGCAGATATTAGATTTGCCACAGCAAGTTCCCAGCCAAAAAATATTATCCAGATTATATTGGCAATAAATCCAATAGTGGAACTTTCTTTTTCTACCACTTTTTTTCCAAAAGGAGCAAGCTGCATTTTAGCAAGTTTAAAACACTGTTTACCCACCGGAATTCCAATTATTGTTGCATACCATAATATCCCAAAAAACCACCAGCCTACAGCTTCTATAAATCCCCCAAAAATAAACCAGATAATATTTCCTAATAAACTCATATTATTTCCTCCTTCGTTAAATTCCGTTACGTCAAATAACATTGTATTTGTTTTATTTACGACAATAAACGCTGACAAATAATAAACTATTACAAAAAGTAGGTACAGTTTTATTTTAACTAAAATTTATATTTAATAATAAAAGCAATTAAGAAAGAAATAATATAGCTGTAATTTATTATAATAAAGTTTTTAATAGACAGTATAAAAGTTTCTTTTTTGTCCTGTTTTTGCAAAAAATAATTTATATTTTTTACTACTGCAGGAATAGTTACAAAAGTTAAAAGAGAATAAAAAGGAACTATCTTAAAAACAGCTGTAATCAGTATAAATAAATAACATAAATAATAAAAAATTTTAAATAATTTTAGAGATTTATCTCTGCCAATATATATTGGCAGAGTATATCTATTGTTTTCTAAATCATCTTCTATATCACAAATATTATTGGCAAGCATAATATTAGCAATACCTGCAGTAAGAGGGAATGTTGCTAAAAATATTTTTAATATCTCTATCCAATTGAATTGAACAGTAAAAAATACTCCTTCTGTAAAAATATTGATTAAACTCATATTATGTATATAAATAGTCAGCATTGGAATTAAAAAACCCATTAAAAACCCAGAAAAAATTTCACCAGCAGGTGTTCTCGAAATTGGAATCGGGCCACAAGTATATAAAATACCTATTAAAAAAGATATCACACCCAAAAGCAGAACAACAATATCAGTATTTAAAAACAGCAAAACGCCAAAAGCTGAAGCAGCAGTCAGTAGTGATCCAATAACAATTTTAACATTTTTTACCGATAAATTATATTTTACAACTGCATTATGTGATTCATAATTATATCCTTTTTTCTGCTGTGCTTTTTTGTAATCCTGATAATTATTAATCGCTGTTGTAGCCATATCTATAGAAAGAAGAGATAAAAACATAAGCAAAAAATTATGTAAATTAAAGCTCCTGTAAAAATAAAAAGCATATATGTTTCCCAGTATAAAGGGAGTAATACTGGCAATTTTGGTTCTTATCTCTACCAGTTTTAAAAAACTGGTTAATGTCATTTGTTAACTCCTCCTGTATGGTATAAAACATATTTTATCCTAAAATTTTGGAATGGCAAATCCTGCATTATGAATACTGCAGACCTGAAGTACTCACAGTTATAATTTTAATTTTTTCCATCTTGATCACTCCGAACAGCAGCCATTTTATTTTTTAATTTTTCTGCTACAAATTCAGGCACCAGATCACTTATATCTCCACCAAAATAAGCGGCTTCTCTGATTACTGTTGAACTTAAAAAAGCATATTTAGAATCTGTCATCAAAAAAATAGTTTCTATTTCTTTATTGAGATATTTATTCATTGATGACATCTGAAATTCACCTTCAAAATCTGAAACAGCTCTGAGCCCTCTCAATATTGCTTCACCACCAACTGATTTAACATATTCTGTTGTAAGACCCGAAAAGGAATCCACACTAACATTTTTAATATGTTTAGTAGATTCTTTAAGCAAATTAACTCTTTCCTCCATGGTAAACACCGGATCTTTATTGGGATTTAAAAAAACAGAAATTATAACCTCATCAAAAATATTCGCTGCCCTTTCAACTATATCTAAATGCCCATAAGTTACTGGATCAAAACTGCCTGGATATACTATTTTATTTATCATAACAACCTCCCTCTATAAACTCAACTTATAAATATATATTTGAGAACCACCGTATTTACGTTCGCGAATCATCTGAAATTTTTTGCCTAAATCTATTTTTTCATCAGAAGCAGTTTCTATAACTATTAATCCCCTGGAGTTTAAAATCCTATTTTCTAATATAATATTTATAGTTTTTTTAACATAACCTTTCTTATAAGGTGGATCCATAAAAATAATATCATACTGAGTTGAAGTTTTCTGCAGAAAATTATAAACATCTTCACAGTATATTTCTCCAAAATTTATGAGATTGGTTTTATTTAAATTTCTTTTTATAATAGAAGCGAATTTTCTATTTTTTTCTACAAAATCAACTTTTTTTGCTCCCCGGCTCAGTGCTTCAATTCCAATACCACCAAAACCGGCATAAAGATCCAAAAAAACAGAATCCAGGATAGACTGGCCCAGCATATTAAAAAGAGCCTCTTTTACTCTATCTAAAGTTGGTCTTACCTGCCTGCTTTTTATAGATTTCAATTTAATACCACCTGCTGAACCTGCTATGATTCTCATAGGTAATAACCCCCAGCTATATCTTTAATTTTATATTTTCTATTTTTTCTTTGAGAAGAGGATATTTTTCTTCCCATCTAATGTCTTTTACCATTTTCAAAGCTTCTTCTCTAGCTTTTTTTAGAATATGTTTATCTTCAATAAGGTTGGCAGCTTTCAAATCATCAATACCATGCTGCCTAGTGCCAAAAAATTCACCTGGTCCCCTCATTTTTAAATCTTCTTCTGCAATTAAAAAACCATCACTGCTGTGGGTCATTATCTCCAGCCTTCTTTCCGCATCTTCTCCAGGAGGATCAGATATCAAAATACAAAATGACTGTGTTTTCCCTCTTCCAACCCTTCCCCGCAGCTGATGCAGCTGTGCCAACCCAAATCGTTCAGCATTTTCTATAACCATTATTGTAGCATTAGAAACATCAACCCCTACTTCAATAACAGTTGTTGCAACAAGTATATCTATTTTCCCATCTCTAAAAGCATCCATAATATCTTTCTTTTCTTCAGCATTTATCTGGCTGTGAATTAAAGCAATTTCAAAATATTTAAAAATACTATCACCCAAAATTTCATAAAGTTCTTCAGCAGAAACAAGCTCCGGCATTTCTTCTGAAGGTTCAATGAGGGGACATACTATATATGCCTGTCTGCCTTCTTTTACTTTGTCTCGAACAAAACTATAAATTTTTGGTCTTCTATTTTTTCTCCTCCAGAAAGTAGCAATTGTTTTTCTACCTGGAGGCATCTCATCTATTATTGAAAGATCCAGATCACCATAAATCAGCATTGCCATAGACCGCGGAATCGGAGTAGCAGTCATTATTAAAAGGTCAGGTCTATCTCCTTTTTCTTTTAATTTATGCCTCTGTTCAACTCCAAAGCGGTGCTGTTCATCTATAACTATTAAACCGATTTTATGATAGTTTATGCTTTCCTGAAAAAGGGCATGGGTACCTATTATTAAATCGATTTCTCCATTTGCTACTGCTTTTTCTAGTGAATCTCTTTTTGAAGATTTTAAACTTCCCACAATAATTTCAATATTATAGTTAAAATCAGCAAATAGTTCTTTGAATTTTAAATAGTGCTGTTCAGCCAAAATTTCTGTTGGAGCCATAAATACACCCTGATAACCATTTGCAATTGTTTCTAATAATGCAAGTGCAGCAATAATTGTTTTACCGGAACCGACATCCCCCTGCAGCAGACGTAACATAGGCTGTTTTCTTTCTAAATCATTTCTTATCTCCTGCCAAACTCTTTTTTGTGCATCTGTAAGATCAAATTTCAGACTATTGATAAAACTATCCATTTTTTCTTTTTTGTAATCATGTTTTATTCCATCTTCAATATTATATTTCTTTTTTTCATTTAAAAAATAAAGCTGAAAAAGAAATAACTCTTCAAAAGCAAGCCTCATATGGGCAGAAATATAATCTTTTTTATTTTTTGGAAAATGTACTGCAGACAGTGATTTTTTTAAAGTAGGAAAATGGTATTTTTTTAAAATATAATCAGGCAGCAGTTCTTTAAGATTATCATTTAAATCAATTAAAGCATTGGATATTATTCTTCTTAGCTTTCGCTGACTAATTCCTTCAGTCAGTGAATATATAGGTACAATTCTGCCCGTATTTAAAATAGGATAATCTACATCCAGTTTTTCGTAAACAGGATTATTAATATCTTTACTTTTATATTTTCTCCAATTCTTTTCACTTATTTTACCTGTTAATAAATAAAATTCCCCCTTTTTAAAATTACTCTGAAGATAATTCTGATTAAACCATATACCATTTACAGCATCAGTATCATCAGAAAAAGTTACTTTTAAAATATCAAAACCTTTTCTGATTTTTTTTAACTCAACCTTAAGCACTCTACCTTTTAGATTTACTTGCTGACCTGGACTGGCATATCTCATTTCAGTAATCTGGCGGCGATCTTCATATTCTCGGGGGAAATAATACAGCAGATCTTTAACTGTTTTGATATTTAATTTTTCAAGAAATTCAGCCCATTTTGGACCAACACCTTTTACATACTGTACTTCTTTTTCTAACTGAATGTTCATTAGTCTAGTAATTCTCCTTTTAACACAACTACACCATAAACAAGTGGTCCAGCATGACAGCCTAACACTGCCCCTATTTTATTAGAAAAAATATTATAATCAAGATTTTCTTTTTCCAACAAACTAGCCTGCAAAAAATTTTTAAATTGATTATAATTATCTGTTTTACGCCCATATACAAAAGAAATATTTACCTGAGAACTATCTGCAATATAATCATTTGTCAGTTCTGTTAATCTTCTATTTGTTCTTTTATAGCCCCTCACCTTTTCTTTAGGCTCCACTTCTCCAGTTAAACCTGATATTTCAAGAACAGGATTGAAGTTCAATATATTTCCAATTAATGACTGAGCTTTACCTATTCTTCCACCTTTTTCTAAATAAGTCAGTTCATTTACTGTAAAAAAAATAGTCAGTTTTTCTCTGGCACTCTCAATTTTTTTGATAATTTCGTTAAATTTAAGACCTTTATTTATTAATTTTGCTGCCATAATAACCAGAAAGCCAAGTCCGGCTGTGGTTGATTTAGAGTCTAAAACCGCAACATCTATTTTTTCGATCTCTGATGAAGCTAATTTGGCAGATTTATAAGTTCCACTTAATGCTGCTGAAAGATGTATTGATATAATTTGATCATAATTTTCAGCCAGCTTTTCATATTTTTCCAAAAACATTCCCACAGACGGTTGAGAAGTAGTTGGAAGTTTTTGAGATTTTTCCATCATGGAAAAAAAATCATCAGTTTTTAAGTCTATTTTATCCTGATAAACTTTTTCCCCAAAATGTACACTTAATGGTACAACCTCTACTTTATATTTATTAAGAATCTTTTCAGATAAATCACATGTGCTGTCTGTTACCAAAGCTATCATAATAAAAACACTCCTTATTCCATTGAAATTATATATGGGTAGAGAGGTTGCCCCCCTGAATATATTTCTATTTCATCAAAATCAAAGTTATCTGTAATTAATTTTTTAATATCTTCTGCATCCTGATTTTCTATATCCTGTCCATAATAAATGGTTATAAGTTCTTCATCTTCAATAGTTTTTTTTATTAATTCTAATATCACATCATTATAATTATTTCCACTGTTTATTATCTTACCATCAGAAATACCTATAATATCATTTTCATTAATTTTCATTCCATTAATTTTGGAATCCTTAACTGCTTTTGTGATTTCCAGAGTTTTTACATACTGTATTTCATTTTCCATCTTTTGTTTCAATTGATTGATATCTATATTGTCATCATCATAAACCATCAGTGCAGATACAGCCTGTGGAATTGTTCGTGTTTCTACTACCACAATATTTTTTTGACTTACCTCTGCTGCCTGATTAGCAGCAGAAATGATGTTTTTATTATTGGGTAGAATTATTATATTATCTGAATCAATCTGCTCCAAAGCCTGTATAAAATCGTTTGTAGATGGATTCATAGACTGCCCACCTTCAATAATATAATCAACACCAAGTTCTTTTAAAATATTTTTTATACCTTCTCCATTACCCACTGATATAATGCCATAATTTTTTTTCATCTTTAATTGTTCCTTCGGAACATTAGTATTTACAGATTCTTCAGCTAAAAAACCTTCATCATCTCTGACATGATCCGGATGGTTCGGAAGAGCAGCAGCTATTTTTTCCGCCTGCATTTTTTCATGCTGTTTTTCCATATTATCAATTTTTATATCAAATATACCACCCTGTTTTAGACCATATTCAAGTACAACACCAGGGTGGTTTGTATGGATATGAACTTTTATAATACCTTCACTGCCTACTACCATTATTGAGTCACCATAACTCTGAAGATCTCTGCGCATCTTTTCTATTCTTCTATTCAATTCACTTTCACTATCTCCATTTCCAATCAACATCTGTGTACAGTAAATAAATTTAATATCTTTCTTTTTTTTAGCTTTATCAGTTCTTTTACTTATTTTATTTTCTCCAGTAATTTTAATTTTTTTATCTTTTAATCCTTTTAAAAGACCTTCAAGCATAGTTAGATATCCCTGTCCTCCAGCATCCACCACTTCTGCTTCTTTTAATGTCTGCAGTAGATCTGGTGTTCTATTTAATGATTTACCTGCTTCTTTTATAATAACAGGTAAAAACCGCATAAAATCAGTGTATTTCTCAGAAGCGATCATAGCTGCCTCTGAAGTTTCTCTAGATACAGTTAATATAGTTCCCTCAACCGGTTTTAAAACACCGTGATATGCCACTTCAGAAGCCTTTTTTAACCCCTCTGCGAAATCACTAGTTCTTATTGTTTTTTTGTTTTTTAAAGATAAAGCAAAACCCCTTATTAACTGTGAAAGAATTACCCCCGAATTACCTCTAGCTCCCATAAGAGCACCTTTAGATAATGCAGAAGCTAACTCTCCCACATTACTGCTTTCCAGCTTCTCAATAGAGCTTACAGCTTCTTTAAAAGTTAAATACATATTTGTGCCTGTATCTCCATCAGGAACCGGGAAAACATTCAGTGAATCAATAAATGACTGCTGCTCTTTTAACCAATATAAAGAAGAGAACATAATTTGCTTAAATTTCACACCATCTATAATTTTAATTTCTTTTTGTATGCTCTCATTATGTGGCATCGCCAACCCTCACTCCCCTTACATTTACATCTATTGTATTAATTTCAATTCCTACTTTTTTTTCGAGGGTGTAACGAACTCTTTCAATAACATTATGTGCAACTTCGTGTATATTAGTACCGTATTCAACAATAATGTTGAGTTCTAAATGTACATCTTCATCCTCAATATTTACAGCAACACCTTTGCTTATATTGTCCCATCCAAGTAAATCTGCCAGTCCATCCTGTACTCCTCTAGATGACATTCCAACAAGCCCATAACATTCCATTACAGCAAGACCTGCTGTTTTTGCTATTACCTCTTCATCAATTATTATTTTACCAAGTTTATTTTCAATTTCTTTTTCCATAAGTTAACACCTCTTTTCATACATAATTATTCTACAATATTATAGTCACCGTTGCAACTTTTAGCCAAAATTCAAATATTCTGTTAGTTATTAATTACTTCAACATCCCATTTCACTTTCCTGCTCATACATTATAAAAGAAGTTTATAAATTATTTTAAATTAATCAAAAATAAATATAAGGAAATTCATTTCAGCACTAAAATTTGCCAACCAGCAGCAATGTATGTTAAAATAAAAGCTGACATAAATTTTTTATATTTTCAAGGAGGTGTTTTCTATGTCCAGAGTCTGTGAAATTTGTGGTAAGGGTGGTAATAAAGCCAATAGCATACAGAGACGTGGTAAAGCTAAGAAAAAAGGTGGTGTTGGTAAAAACATCACGAGTGTTTCCAAAAGAACTCAGCGCCCAAACCTAAAGAAGGTTAAAGCAATAGTTGACGGTTCACCAAAAAGAATTAAAGTATGTACTCAGTGCCTCAAGTCAGGTAAGGTGGAAAGAGCATACTAAATAATTGATATTTACAAAAAGGGAGTTGGCTTGGACTAGTTAACTTCCTTTTCTCAATATATAGATTAATATTCCTATACCAACTTCTACTTTCGCTTCTTTCTCAATAATTTCATTGCTTATCCCCCGGGTTCTGCTTCTAATAAAGCACTGATTTTCAACATTATATTTACAACCGGAAATATAAACTGCATCCACTGAATCAGTCTGAGGAATTAAAGATAACTCATCACCTGAATTATCTTTGAAAATTTTTTTATCTGTTATTATACCTATTTCAAGATTTTCTTCAATAATTCTGCCCTCTATATTAAAATCAGCTATATATTCTAAAAGATTAATATTTCCCAATTCCTGATCAATTCTGCCGCCAAGAGCAGCAAAAATTAAGATTTCTTTAATACCATTTTCTCGACAATAATCTACAGCCAGTTCACTATCTGTTTTATCTTTTTCAACAGGAAATTTAACTACTTTAACTCTGTCATTATCTCTAAAATTATTAAATACCTGTTCTGAAATAGAATCAAGATCTCCAATAATTACATCTGGAACTATACCGGCCTCATATAATATATCTGCTCCACCATCTACAGCAATAATCAATTTATTTTCACAGCTTTCAACAATTGTTAGAATTTTTTTCTGAGAAAAATTAAATATCCCATTTAAAAAAACAAATGCTTTTTGTTTATACATCTGCAGCTATTTCCCTCATTTCTTCTATTGCAGCAGCAGGATTTTCCTTACCAAAAATTGAAGATCCAGAAACTATAATATCCGCTCCTGCACAAATTATTTCAGATAAATTATCTGTATTAATTCCGCCATCAACTTCAATTTTGACATTATAATTATTTTCATCAATTATCTTTCTCAGTTTTTTAATTTTTTTAGTTATCTGTGGTATATAAGTCTGACCCCCAAAACCGGGATTTACAGACATGATTAAAACAAGATCCAGATCAGGTAAAATATACTCTATCTCATCCAAAGGTGTTGCTGGATTAAGAGAACATCCCGCTTTTATATTATAGTCTTTAATCATCTGTATAACTCTATGCACATGCTGAGTAGACTCTGCATGCACTGTTAAAATATCACTACCTGCTCTAACAAATTGATAAATATATTTTTCAGGATTAATTATCATAAGATGGGTATCAAAACTTAAGTTAGTATGTTTTTTAATATCAGCTATTAATTTTGGACCAAAAGTAATATTAGGAACATAAACACCATCCATTACATCAAGATGAAGATAGTCCGCTTTTTGCACTTTTTTTATTTCCTGCTGCAGGATGCTGAAATCTGCAGATAACAACGAAGGTGAAAATTGTGTTCTCATCAGTATTCATTCTCCTTCTCCCTTAATTCTTTATAAATTTGATAGTAACTTTCATATCTTCTTCTGGAAATTTCTCCTTCTTTTACTTTATCCTGTACAGTACAGTTTGGTTCATGTGTATGGGTACATCTATTGAATTTACAGCTTCTGCTGTATTGAGCTATTTCCGGAAAATACCAGAATAGGTCATCTGCTTCAATATTTAAATCTATATTTTCCATGGAAGAAAAACCAGGAGTATCAGCAATCCAACCACGTTCTGAAATAGGAAGCAGTTCTACCATACGAGTAGTATGAACACCTTTTTTCAGTTTTTTACTTACTCCTGCAGTAGGTAAATCTGCCTCTTCAATAACTTTATTTAAAAAAGAAGATTTTCCTACTCCAGATGGACCTGTTAAAACACTTATTTTATCATTAAAGATATCCATAAAACTATCAATATTAATATTTTTTTTAACACTTATAAAATATATTTTATAACCAGCTTTTTTGTAATCTTTAAACTCTTTTTTGTAGTCTAAATCAGTACAGTCAATCTTATTTATTACAATAATTGGCTCAAAACCTGAACTTTCAATAAGCAGCAGAAATCTATCTAAAAGTGATTGTTTAAATTTTGGATTATTTATTGACTGCATTATTAAAACCTGATCAACATTAGCTACTTTTGGTCTTATAAGAAGGTTTTTGCGGGCATATACTTTTTCCAGAGTTAATTTTTCTTCATTTATTTCAACAATATCTCCTGGATATATTTTTTCTCTGATTTTACCTCTAATTCTTGTCTGATATATTTTTTCCTTTTCATCAGCAACAAAGAAAAATCCTCCAATAGATTTAATTAATATACCTTTCATCTAAAAATATCAACCTCCTATTTTTTTAGTCCTTATCAGCCTATTGTCAAAATATATTTTAATTTCAGTTGGGCCGACACTTGTAATATTCCGCATTATACTTTCACCAGGTTGATGGACTGCATTATATACTACATCTTTACCACTATTATCCTTAACTACAATCTTTACTTCTGTTGCTTTTATATTATTAACATTAACTTTGATACTGCTGCTGTATATTTCTGCATTTTCTGGATTGAGGAGTCCTCTGCTGATAACTAAATCAACTGGTGTACCTTCTGGAAGCATATCACCAGGATTATAACTCTGAGATATTATCTGCCCATCAGAAAAACGGGTTGAATTCTCCAGCTTTATTTTCCCAACATTAAGCCCCAATTCCCTGAGCCTTTGAAAAGCTTTTGTTCGATCCATACCAGTTAAATCAGGCATGCTGACTGACATATCTCTTTCTCCTCTGCTGACAAATAGTGTTATAAGTTCATCACTTTTTATTTCTGCACCAGCTGCTGGAATTTGTTCTATAACTCTACCAGCTTTTATTGAGAGTCTAAATACATATTCTATTTCATATTTATTCAGTGATAAATTTTCTAATTCTACTAAAGCTTCTCTCAGTTCCATACCACTCAGATCAGGTAATTTTATTAATTCAGGTCCTTTGCTAATTGTTATATTAATTTTTCGAGTCTGTCTAACTCGTTCTCCTGGAGCTGGAAATTGTGAAATAATATGGTTTTCTGGAACTTCCTCACTAAAAACTTTTTCTTTGTTTTCCTCAAACTTTAATCCAACCTGCCCCAATTCTTTTTCAGCTTCTTCAAAACTCAATCCAACAATATCTGGAACTTCAACTACTGGTACATTTGTGTAAGAATTAAAGAAAAAATAACCTCCAAATACAGCTGCAGAGAAAAATAGAATTATCACTAATATCCAGACTGATGTTCTCTTTAAAAAAAATTTTTCATTTTTTCCTTCTTTATTTTTAAAAAGGCTTTTCTTAACATTATTTTTATCAACTTTTTTTATTCCAGAATCATCATTTGATTCATTATATTTTTTATCATTGTTTTTTCTAAAAAAAATATCTGTTTTTTTCAAAATTTTAGTTTCACCTGGATCGGATTTTTTATTAATGATATTTATATGGTTTTGACTGTTTTTTAAATTTTTAAGAGCCAAAGTTATCGCTTCTCTCATCTGAGAAGCACTCTGAAATCTATCAGATGGATTTTTTTCCATTGCTTTCATAATTAGATTATCCACATCCACAGGAATATCTTTGTTTATTTGAGCAGGCCTTACTGCTTCCTGCTGAAGATGTTTTAATGCAACGGAAATAGGACTTTCTCCATGAAATGGCAGCTCACCTGTAGTCATTTCATAGAGAACAATTCCAAGTGAATATAAATCAGAATATGCCTTTATATCTCCTCCTTTTGCCTGTTCAGGAGAAAAATAATGGGCACTTCCTACAATAGTATCTGTTACTTTCATTGTTGCTGAATTAACAGCTCTGGCAATACCAAAATCTGTTACTTTAACTTCCATATCATCAGTTAAAATAATGTTATGTGGTTTAATATCACAATGAATAATATTATTTTTATGAGCAGCATCTAAAGCTGACGCAATCTGTTTTCCTATTTCAAGTGCTTCTACTAAAGAAAGGTGCCCTCTTTCTTTTATTAAATCTTTTAAATTTTTACCTTTTATTATTTCCATAACTAAAAATATATAATCATCATCAATACCAATATCATATATACTTACAACATTTGGATGAGACAACCTGGCAACCGCTCGTGCTTCCTGCCTAAATTTTTCTTTAAAATCATTATCAGAATAATGTTCCGGACGTAGCATTTTTATAGCTACTTTTCTGTCAAGAAGGGTATCATGGGCAGAATAAACTATAGCCATACCGCCTTTTCCAATTTCTTCTATAATTTTATATCGTTCATTAATAATTTTCCCCTGCATAAATTCACCTCAATCATATATTAAAACAGGAATTTAAGAATTTAAAATTAAAATAAATGTAATATTATCACTGCCTCCATTTTTTAAAGCAGTATTTAATAAATTTTCTGCCAGCAGATCTAAATCTCTGTTAAATACATTAATTAAATCCTCTATTTCTTCTTCTCTTATAAGATCACTTAAACCATCAGTACATAAAAGAATAATATCCCCTGTAGAGATATCCTCTTTGCCAGCATCTATTTCCAGCTCTTTTTCCAGACCCAGCGCCTGAGTCAAAATATGTTTTTGCGGATGATTAAAAGCTTCTTTTTTTTCTAACTTTCCATTTCTTATCAAATCAGCTACTAAAGAATGTTCTTTATTAACCTGTTTTAGCTTTCCTTTACGAAAAATATAAATGCGGCTGTCACCTACATGAGCATAATAAAGCCTTCCTTCTCTGATAAGAGCTGCAGAATAGGTAGTACCCATACCAAGATATTCAGAGTTTCTCTGGCTTTCTTCAATAATTTGTTCATTTACATTATTTATCAGCTTTTTTAAATTCACCAGTATATTATTATTTTTTTTAGGTAAATTGAAATCGCTGCTTTTTTCGACAGCTATTTTACTTGCCACTTCACCAGCAGCATGGCCTCCCATTCCATCAGCTACCAGAAAAAAAGAGCTTTCTTTATCAACAAAATAATTATCTTCATTACTTTTTCTTACCTTCCCTTTGTGCGTAACAGCTTTAAACCGCATTTAATTTCCTCCTAACTGTGTTTTCTTTTGAGCTGGCCACAGGCAGCTTCTATCTCACTACCCATTTCTTTTCTAACAGTAACCTGCAGACCTCTATTGACGAGAATTTCATAAAATTTATCAAGCACTTTTTGGACAGGTTTTTTTATATTTAAAGCTGGAACAGGATTGGCAGGAATTAGATTAATATGGCAGTTAATTCCTCTCAACAAATCAGCAAGCTGAATAGCTAATTCTGGACTATCATTAACTCCATCCATTAAAACATATTCAAAAGTTACCCGTCTGCCTGTTTTTTCTATATAATAATTAACTGCTGACAAAAGCTGGGTTATGCTGTATTTTCTATTGACAGGCATTAATTTGTTTCTCAGTCTATCATTGGGTGCATGAAGAGAAACAGCCAGTCCAATTTGATTATTTTTTTCGGCCAGTTCTTTTATTTCAGGTACAAGCCCAGCAGTAGATATCGTCATTTTCCTCATACCAATATTTAATCCATCATTTTCATTAATAATCTCAGCTGATTTTAATACATTCTTTAGATTTGCCAGTGGTTCTCCCATCCCCATATAAACAATATTACTAATACGAGGACTTCCAAATGTTTCTTTACTTATATCCTGCTGTATTTTTAAAACCTGATCTATTATCTCTCCTGTATTGAGATCTCTCTGCAGACCATCTATTCCTGTGGCACAAAAAGAGCATCCAAGAGCACATCCAACCTGAGAAGAAATACATATACTGTGACGTCCTGATTCTTCAAAGGGAATATAAACACTCTCAATATTTTCTCCATCTTTTAACTTCCACAGATATTTAATTGTACCATCTGCAGCTTTCTTTTTTTCCAGTAGTTCAATATCTGTTATTTTAAAATCAGTCTGCAGATCTTTCCTCATTTTTTTTGGTATATTTGTCATTAGATCATAATCCGAAATACCGTTTCTATAAATCCAATTAAAAACTTGCTCACCTCTATAATTTGGATAGCCCAAATTATTAATAGATTCCATTAATTCATTTCTTGTTAAACTTTTTAAATCCTTCATAATAAAATTAATTCACTCTCCAATTTTTTTAATACGTGCATAAAAGAACCCTTCTGTATTATTTATACCTGGAATTAATTCCAGGTATTTTTCCTCTTTAGAATAAACAGAACCCAATCCTTTTATAGTTTCACTGATATCTTCTAAAATGAAATTATTATTTTCAGTCAATATTTTATTTATTATATTCTGATTTTCTTCGCGGTTGAGTGTACAGGTAGAATATAATAGTTTTCCCCCTACCCTCAATCTATTCAAATTATGACTCAATATACTATACTGTAGATCAGCAAGTTTATTTATGTCTTTTTCCGTTCGCTGCCATTTTATCTCTGGTTTGGAAGAAATCAGCCCCAGTCCACTGCAGGGAAGATCAGCCAGTATTCTATCATATTTTTTTTCATCGTTTAATTTTCTACTGTCAACATTTTCGGTTTCAACATTTTTTATTCCCAGCCTAACAATATTTTCTTGAACCATTTTTAATCTCTCTGAACTTATATCGACAGCTTTTATATAACCTGTATTATTCATTTTTTCTGCTATATGAGCTGTTTTCCCACCAGGCGCAGCTGCAAGATCCAGAATCTGCATCTCCAGATCAACATCAAGCAAAAATGCTGCTAAACCTGCTGCAATACCCTGTATATATGCACCACCTTTTTTAAAAATCTCTGTCTGTACAGGATTAATGCTGCTTTTTACTTTATAAAATCCGGGCAAAAAAATTCTTTCAAATTCAATCTTATCTTTGCACAACAGTTTAATAAAATCACTTTCAGAAAATTTCAGTGAATTATGTCTAAAATACATATTCGGTCGATCATTATTTGCACTTAATATTTTCTCTGTTATTGATATGCCGTACTGTGTAATCCATCTTTTAACAAGCCATTCTGGATGAGAATATTTTATAGATAAATATTTTACCTTATTTTTATTTTTATTAGGAAGTCTAACAGTATCTTTTTTTCTGATAACTTCTCTTAAAATACCATTTACAAATCCAGAAATTTTTTTACCTTTTTTCCCACAGGATTTTTTTACAGCTTCCACAGTTTCAAACACAGCGGCTCTTTCTGGAATTTTATCAAGAAAAAAGAGCTGATATATACCAATCCTCAGCCCCTGCAGAACTTCTTTATCAAGTTTAGAAATGTCAGTTTTAGAAAATTTATCAATAATATAATCCAGATAGATCCTTTTCCTCAATACACCATAAAAAATTTCTGTAAAAAGTCCTCTATCTCTCTTATCTGCTATAGTATGCAAGTGTTTAGCTAATATTTGATCTGAATAATATCCCAGATCTATTTTTATTAATGCTTCAATTAATTTTTCTCTTGCTGTTTTCATTTATTAATTCACCTATTTAAATATGGTATGGATTGTGTTTCAACAAATATTTTAGATGAGCTTCTTAATTGGGAATGTCCTGCCCACCTCACCCCTGTAATTTCTAAGTCTTTTACATCAGTATAAGTAGTTAAGTATTTTTGAAGATATACTCCAAGCCATGGGCCGGCAGCATTAGCAAAAATTAAAGCTATAATTATATTAAAAATACTAAACGTTTTTGTAATAAATAAAAGTATTAAAAATAAAAGAGATGATATTAGGTTGGCAGCTGTTATACTCGTACCACATCTTTTATGGATAGCCAGATCGGCTCTACCAGATTTTAAAGCATTAAGGCCTATTTTTGCAGCTTCTAACACCTGTTCTGGATAACGAGCGCCCATTATATAAAATCCATCTTCTTCTGCATAACCGGCCAAATTTCTGTACCCATACTGTTTTTCCAGAATATTAACTGCTGCATGTTCAATACTGTGATTTTTACGTAATTTTTTATTAGTCGCTATTTTATAAATCTGGCCCGGTATATATATAATATTTATTAATGAATCTAAAGTGAATTTAAATGGCAGTAAAATTAACAGAAACAAAAAGAATATAAAAAATGGAAGCAGAAAAAAAATCATTAATCATCCCCACCCATACCAAAAAGCACTAAAATCCTTAATAGATTTGTTAGAGCAACAAGTGTAGCTGCAACATAAGTAAAAGCTGCTGCTCTGAGAACTTTTTTAGCTCCCTGTATTTCTTTATCATTAAGATAATTTCCTGATTTTAAGATAGAAATTGCCCTGTTGCTAGCATTAAATTCCACCGGCAGAGTAACAAGGTGAAATAAAAAAGCTGCAAAAAACAAAACAAATCCTGTTAAAATTAAAAAATCCACTCTAATAAAAAATCCAAATATAGCCATAGGCAGCCCCATACTGGAACCAATATTAGCAGCTGGAACCAATTTAGCTCTTATATTTAAAGGTTTATATGATTTTGCATCCTGTATTGCATGACCTGCTTCATGTGCAGCTACACCTATAGAGGCAATAGAACTGCTGTTATATACATTTGAGGAAAGGTTTAGCACTTTATCTTTAGGATCATAATGATCACTTAACTTTCCTTTTATCTGATTTACAGACACTCTAGAAATACCACTTTCTTTCATTATTTTAGCAGCTACTTCTGAACCGGTTAGACCGGAATCGCTGTAAACATCACTGTATTTATTAAAAGTGCTTTTAACTTTATACTGAGCATAGGCTGAGAGCAGAAGTGCCGGTATTATCATCAATATAGTTGGATCATAAAAAAATGGAAAATACATATAAAATCACTCCTTTCTTATTTATCCTTCTTATTTATTTTTTGCCTAATTTTTGTACTATTTTTAAATCATGTCCACAGAGAAAATCTTCTGTCTGCATTTTTTTTCGGCCGGGCAGCTGAAGCTTTTTGATATTGATAAGTCCACTACCACACTGTACAATTAAGCCCTCAGACTGATCTGCAGTTACTATGGTTCCTGATTCATATTCCTCTGCTTCTTTTTCTTCATCAATTACTTCTACTTTCCATATTTTTAGCCTATCACCATCAAGATAGGTATATGCGCCCGGCCAGGGATTTACACCTCTAACCAGGTTAAATATCTCTGTTGCATCATCTTCCCAGTTTATTTCGCCAATATCTTTGTCTATCTTATGCACATATGTTGCTTTAGAATCATCCTGTTTTATTCGGGGGGCAGCACCACTTTTAATATCATTTAAAGTTTTAATAATCAGTTTGGCACCTTTAACAGCCAGTTTGTCGTGAACAGTGCCTACTGTATCTGTATTTTTTATTTCCATCTCCTGCTGATATATTATATCTCCATCGTCAAGTCCTTCTCCCATATACATTGTGGTATTACCTGTTTTTTTATCACCATTTATAACAGCCTGATGAATTGGGCTGGCTCCTCTATACTTTGGAAGTAAAGAAGCGTGAAGATTTATACAGCCATATTTAGGTATATTAAGAATGGTTTTGGATAATTTTTGTCCAAAAGCAACTACTACTATAAAATCTAATTTATAGGAATTTAACTTTCTAATAAAACTTTCATTATTTATATTTTCGGACTGAAGAACAGGTATATCAAATTTTTCGGCAGTTCTTTTAACCGGAGAAGGTGTTAATTGCTGTCCTCTCCCTTTTTTTCTGTCAGGCTGTGTAACAACAGCTCTAACATTAATTGTATCATTAAATATTAGTTCTTTCAGACTGGGAACAGCAAAAATAGGTGTCCCCATAAAGATAATATCCATCAAAATCACTCCATAATTTTTACAGTTTTATCAATAAATAGTATTCCTTCTAAATGATCAATTTCGTGTTGAATTGCTCTTGCCTCAAAATTTTCAGCTTCAAATGTTATTTCTTCACCTTCTCTATTTAATGCTTTTACTTTAATTTTTTCTGACCTGATAACCTCTCCTGTTTCATCTGGTACACTCAGACAGCCCTCTTCCATAATAGATTTGCCTGATTCTGAAATGATTTCTGGATTTATTAATTCTATTAAATTTTCGCCAATATCAACTACCGCTATTCTCTGCAGTATACCAACCTGTGGTGCTGCAAGTCCAACTCCATCTTCAGCATACATGGTATCTATCATATTATCAAGCAGTTCATTAGTTTTTTCAGTTATTTTTTCCACTTCTTTTGCTCTACTTCTAAGGACAGGATCTCCCAATTTTCTAATCTGCAAAATTGCCAATGACAAAACCTCCTTCTATAAATAATTATAACATTTTATATGGATCTACATCAATACGAATATTTACATCATCAAACACTTCACTTTTTTTATGAAATTTTTTTTCAATTAACCGCAGAAGATATTCTCTACTGCGAAAGGATCCAAATTTTAAAATGATCTGCCATCTAAATTTATTTCTTATTTTTTTTAAATAAGCTGGAGCCGCTCCAATCTTTTCATCATAACTGCCGTGTATATCAATAAATCTATCTAATTTTTCTGAAGTATGAATAACATTTTTCTCATTATCTCCCTGAATAATTATATTAACCAGCCTGCTGAAAGGTGGATAATTTCTCTTTTTTCTTATATTAATTTCTATATTATAAAAGTCACTGTAATTAAAATCAGCTGCCATTTTAATACTGTAATGATCAGGATTAAATGTCTGTATTACTAATTTTCTTTCATAATTTTGATCTATCAATAAAAGCTGTGTCAAAAGCTGAAAAGTTCTTTCGGCTGATCTGAATTCAGGAATATTCAAAATTGTATCTGCAGAAATTATACCTATTAAACCTACATTGGTATAATACTCACTTTTTACAGCCATTCTGGTCCCAACCAGTATATCAATTTCTTTATTTTTTAATTTTTTTAATATATTATTATATTTATCTTTATCATCAGAAACATCTGCGTCCAGCCTGGCTATCATTTTATCTGGAAATATCTCTCTTATTTCATCAGCAATTTTTTCTGTGCCCATTCCAGATACGCCAATAAATTCACTTCCACATTCCGAACATTTTTCTGGAATCTTGCTTTCTTTTCCACAGTAGTGGCAGATAAGCTTTTTTTCTTCTTTATGATAGGTTAAAGTTATATCACAATTATCACATTTTATAACATGACCACATTTTTTGCAAATTATATAATTTGCAAAACCTCTCCTGTTCATAAAAAGAAATACCTGTTTTTTTTCTGACAAAGTTTTTTTCATATTTTCAATCAGCACAGTGCTGAAATTGCTCAAATTCCCTTTTTCAGATTCCAATTTCATATCAACTATTTCAGCAGAAGGAATACTATTATTAATATATTCATCATCAGGCATAAGTTTTTGATATTTATTAACTGCAGCTAAATATTCTGTTTCAATCGAGGGGGTGGGAGAAGACAAAAAAAGTACAGAATTGTTATCCTGCACACGTCTTGCAGCAACCTGACGGGCATGATAGGTTGGAAATTCATTCTGTTTATAATTTTCATCATGTTCTTGGTCAATTATTATTAAGCTGAGATTTTTAACAGGAGCAAATACTGCAGAACGTGTTCCAACTGCAATAAATGCCTGTCCCGATCTAATTCTGCGCCATTCATCAAACTGCTCACCTGCAGAAAGCTGACTGTGGATTATGGCAATTTTTTCGTTAAAAATATTTTTTAGTTTTTTAACTATTTTAGATGCCATCATAATTTCTGGCACCAGTAAAATTCCACCTTTATTTTCCTCAACCAATTTTTCAATAAGTTTAAAGTATAATATATTTCTTTTTTCTTTCAACACTTCTTTATATAAAAAAGTTTGGTTTTCCTGCTGTATTGATTTTGAAATTTCATTAAATACTTCTGACTGCATTTTATCCAGTTTGAAATCATCTGATAAAAAATCACCTTTAAAAATTTCTGGTTTTCTCCATACTTCTATATTATAATACTCAAGCAGATCTTTTTCTAGTAAACTATATACAGTTTTCGGATATGTTTCAGCCGCCTGTGCCGCTTCTTTTACTGTTATTTTATTCTCCTCATTTTCAAAAAAATATTTTAAAATTAAATACTGTTTTGGAGCTCTTTTTTTAAGTTTTTTGATTTCTTCTGTTTTCTTTTTTGCTTTTGAAGTTAATCTTAAATATCTAACTGTCTTTTTCCTAACTCTTTTATCAAGGACACCCGGAGGCAGTGCTGCCTTAATAACCTGTATCAAATAACTATGGTAGTATTTTGCTGTCCACCTGTAGAGGTTCAGCATTTTTCTATCAAAAAATGATTCATCATATACTTTATTATCAATTTTTTTTAATTTTTTTGGATCTATCTCCACTTTTACATTTATATCTACCACAAAAGCAGAAATTTTTCGTTTACCAAAAGGTACTTTTACCAGGTGACCTATCTTAATTTCCCCTTCTAATTCCTCAGGCAGCAGATAATCAAAAGGTCGATCCAGATCTGCAATTGGAATATCAACTATTACTCTGACAGTACTATTCATTTAATTTCACCACTACTATTGTATTATTTTATATATAATTGAAAACCGAAGGCAGACCTCCACCTCCGGCAAAATGATGTATTTAATTTAATCCTGCTCTTCTGCGCAAATTTTCCACTCTATCAATTTTTTCCCATGGTAGATTTAGATCATCTCTTCCAAAATGACCATAAGCCGCTATCTGCCTATAAATAGGCCTTCTCAGATTCAAATTTTCTATTATTTTGGCCGGTCTTAAATCAAATTCTTCTTTCACAAATTTTTCTAGCTGATAATCATCTATAACACCTGTACCAAAAGTCTCTATCATTACAGAAAGAGGTTTTGCAACCCCAATTGCATATGAAATCTGTACTTCACATCTTCTGGCAAGCTCTGCTGCTACAATATTTTTAGCAATATATCGGGCTGCATAAGAAGCTGACCTGTCAACTTTGGTTGGGTCTTTTCCGGAAAAAGCTCCTCCACCATGTCGTGCTGAACCTCCATATGTATCTACAATAATTTTTCGGCCAGTAAGTCCTGTGTCACCATTAGGTCCTCCAATTACAAATCTTCCGGTTGGATTTACAAAAATTTCTGTGTTTTTATCTATAAATTTTTCAGGTATGATTTTATGTATAACACTTTCTGTTATATCGTTCTTTATCTGCTCCTGTTTCACTTTAGGATGGTGCTGTGAAGAAATAAGGACTTTATCTACCCTAACAGGTCTACCGTCTTCATATTCCACTGTTACCTGTGTTTTTCCATCAGGACGCAGATATTTTAAAGGGCCATTTTTCCTAACATATGCAAGCTGTCTGGCCAGTTTATGAGCAAGCATAATCGGCAGCGGCATCAATTCTTTGGTCTCATCAGAAGCATATCCAAACATCAAACCCTGATCTCCTGCTCCCAATTCAGAAGCTGAGCTGCCTTCTTTTTCTTCTAAAGCATGGTCAACTCCCAGAGCAATATCACTTGACTGCTCATCAATTGCTGTTAAAACAGCACAGGTTTCTGAATCAAAACCAAATTTTGCTCTTGTATAGCCAATTTCTTTAACTGTTTTTCGAGCAATTTCAGTAAGATCAACATAACATGAGGTTGAAATCTCACCAGAAATTAAAATTAGTCCTGTTGTAACAAAACTTTCACAGGCAACCCTAGCCTGTGGATCTTCAGCAATAATTGCATCTAATACAGCATCTGAAATTTGATCTGCAACCTTATCTGGATGCCCTTCAGTTACTGATTCAGATGTAAAAAGATACTTCCTTGTCATATTATCACCTTTCATATATATACCAATAATTTTCTAATTTTTCTTAATAAATATAGTGTAGCATATTAGCTAAAAACTGTCAATTAATTTGGCTGCTCGACAAGCCTTATTAAATACTTATATTTATAGATAAAATAAGATGATAATATAATGATTTTGAGCTACTTTAATAACTGTTTTAGCTATCTGATGAATTTTTAACTATTATAAATAAAGACAGCATTATTAAAAAAACACTTACTATCTGTGCAACCTGCAAATCAGCCAGCATGAGGCTGTCTGTTCTAAAATCTTCTATCACATACCTGGCAGCAGAATAAAACAACAGATAATATGCAAATGTATTACCATCTTTATCAGAAAAATTATAATAGATCATTAAATAGAAAAACAAAATTAAATTAAATAAAGATTCATATAAAAATGTAGGCTCTCTGTAAACCCCTCCTATATACATCTGTTTTTTTATAAAATCAGGAAAATGATTTATATACTCGACCCCAACAATTCTTCCATAAGATTCTCTATTAAAAAAATTCCCCCACCTACCAATACTTTGAGCAAATGCAAATGCTGGAGATATTATATCAAGCAGCTTTAAAAACGGAACATTTCTTTTCCTGCTCAAATAATAGAGTACAGCAACACCAGAAAAAGCAGCCCCATGAATTGCCAGCCCACCTCTCCAGATAGAAAATATTAATGACGGATTTTTAAAATAATAATTATAATTAAATAATACATAATATAATCTGGCACCTAATATTGATACTGGAATTCCATAAATAAGAAAATCTAAAAAAAACTCAATTTCAACAAATCTTTCTTTTTTTAGAAGTTTATTAATAATACACAGAGATATAAAAATAGAAGTTATTATTAAAACTCCATACCATCTTATTTCAATATTTCCTATTTGCAGTAATACCGGGTTCAAAACAGATGGCACCCCTCTCTTTATAAAGATTATATGATTAATCCTTAAAAAATCAAAATAAAGGACAGCATAACTGCTGTCCGATAATTATTATACATTTTTCATTTTAGGATCAAGTGCATCTCTCAAACCATCACCAAGTAAATTAAACCCTAATACACCAAAAATTATTGCCAATCCAGGAAATGTAGCTGCCCATGGTGCTTTTTGAAGAGAACTTCTTGCATCACTTAACATAGCTCCCCACTCTGGAGAAGGTGGTTGAGCTCCAAGGCCAAGAAAACTTAATGCAGCTGCTTCCAGAATTGCTGTAGCAATACTCAAAGTGGTCTGTACAATTAAAGGAGCCATTGCATTTGGTAAGATATGCTTAAATAAAATCCTCATATCACCTGCACCAAGTGCTCTGGCAGCACTAATATATTCACTTTCTTTAATTGAAAGTACCGATGAGCGAATAATCCTCGCAAACCGTGGTATATTTATAATTCCAATAGCCAACATGGCATTTTTTAGTTGTGGTCCTAAAATAGCTACAATTGCTATAGCTAAAAGAATACTGGGAAAAGCAAGCATTATATCCATCAATCTCATTATTATCATATCTACTTTTCCACCATAAAAACCTGCAACAAGTCCAAACCCAACTCCAAAAATCAGGGCCAGAGATACAGAAATTAAACCAACCTGTAGTGAAATTCTGGATCCAAATATAATTCTGCTTAATATATCTCTTCCCATACCATCTGTTCCGAGCAGATGCTCTGATGATGGAGCTTTATATCTAGCCATTATATTTGTTTTTAAAGGATCATATGGTGCCAGTACAGGAGCAAAAACAGCGACAAGTAATAGTAGAAATATTACTGTCAGCCCCGCTACTCCAATTCTGCTTTTTATTAATCTTCTAAAAGCTTCCAGCCATGGATTGGTATTTTTTTGCATTATTTTTTTCTGCTTTATTTTTTTATTATTTTTTCCCGCCATTCTAATTTCCTCCTCTACTCGTACTGAATCCGCGGATCTACAGTTGCATACGACAGGTCAACTATAAGATTAACAAATACAAATACTCCAGCAAAAAACAAAATTCCTCCCTGTACTATTGGAAAATCTCTTGCATATATAGCGTCAACAAGATATTTCCCCAGACCCGGCCAGGAAAAAATAGTTTCTGTCATAACTGCTCCCCCTAAGAGAACACCAAACTGAAGTCCAACAACCGTTATTATTGGTACCAGTGCATTTTTCAAAGCATGTTTAAAAATCACTGCTTTTCTTTTTAATCCTTTTGCATAAGCAGTTCTTATAAAGTCCTGCCTCAAAACCTCAAGCATAGAGGAACGAGTCATTCTGGCGATAATGGCCATAGGAATAGTTCCCAGGGCAACTGCCGGTAAAAATAAATGATGAAGAACATCTATTAAGGCAGTAAAATTTCCATTTAAAATACTGTCAACAACATATAAATTTGTCACCGGATTTAAAACAGTCTCTACACTTATCCTGGAAGAAGGAGGGAACCAGCCAAGTTCAACAGCAAATAACCAGATAAACATAAGTCCAAGCCAAAAAATAGGCATCGAAACACCTATAAGTGCAACCATCATACTTAAATTATCAAACCAAGAATTCTGGTTTATAGCTGCAAAAATACCAGCAGGAACACCAACAAAAACAGAAAAAATCATAGCAAAAAATGAAAGCTCCAGTGTAGCTGGAAACCTTATTTTTAATTCAGATATAACCGGATTATTACTCATAATCGATCTTCCCAGATCACCATGCAATAGATCCTTAACATAGCGCCAGAACTGAATATATAATGGATCATTCAGTCCCATGCTTTCCCTCAGCCGTTCAAGTTGTGCATCAGTAGCCCTCTCACCGAGCATTGTCTGGGCTGGATCTCCAGGTATCAAATGTACAATCAAAAATACTATTACAGCAACACCAATTAAAATTGGGATTAAAGCCAGCAGTCTTTTTATTATATAATTGAGCATTGTTTTTTTAACACCTTCCTATTTAAAGATAATCTGCGGCTGAATTCAGCCGCAGATTAATAAAATGCTTATTAAAGTTAAATAATTTTATTTGTCCAGCCAAACTCTGTGCAGTTTTTCTGTTCCAGTTGGATTAGGAATAAAATTATTAATATTAGATTTTAAAGCAAGAGGTGGTGTTGAATGTACAAGAGGTACCCACGGGGCATCTCTGTGGATTATCTTCTGTGCTTTTCTGTAAAGTTCAATACGTTTTTCCCGGTCCATAGTCTTTTGTGCTTCAATTAAAACCTCATGCAGTTCTTCACTTTCATAAGCATTGTTGCTGTTAGTTTTGTCCAGTAAAACATATAAAAAGTTATCCGGATCACCATTATCGCCTGTCCATCCTAACATATAGGTAGGTGCTTCCTGATGCTCTGTTTTGTCAAGATAAGTACTCCAGTCATAAGTTACTAAATTAGCTTTAACATTTATTTCACTTAAATAACTCTGAATAGCCTGTCCAATAAACTTACCCTGAGGTATATATGGTCTCGGCACAGGTAAATACCATAAATCAAATTCAAAACCATCTTCATATCCAGCTTCATCAAGCAATTTTTTTGCTTTTTCTAAATTATATTCATATGGCTCAATATCGTCATTATACCCCCATATGGAAGGTGGCATAGGATTTTTGGCAGGTTCTCCAAGACCAGAATAAAATGCTCCAATTAAAGCCTCTTTATTAATAGCATGATTAAAAGCACGCCTTACCCTAACATCATCAAATGGTTCAAATTTAAAATTCATGGCAAGGTAACCAACATTCATACTAGGGCGAAGTGTAAGTTTCAATTCAGAAGAATCTTTAACTGCATCAACATCTTCCGGACTTAGGCCATCCATCATATCAATTGTACCTGCCTGAAGTTCCATAAAACGTGCTGCATTATCTGGAATTGATCGAAATACAATTTTATCAAGATAAGCCCTTTCTCTCCAGTAATTCTCATTTGCCTCAACAATAACTCTATCTCCCTGATTCCATTCTACAAACTTATATGCTCCTGTTCCTACTGGGTGTTTAAAATAATCTTCACCCCATTTTTTAACTGCTTCTGGACTTGAAATCCCAAAAGGAACCATAGCAAGGTTGTTTAAAAAAGGAGCCTGTTTTTCTGTGAGTATAAATTCCACAGTATATTCATCTATAACATTAACTTCATCTATAATCCCTGGAAAACCCTGGAACATATAGCCATAATAAGTAAATTCTCCACCTATATGATAGGGATGATCTTCCAAACGCCAGCGGTCAAAATTCCATTTTACTGCTTCTGCATTAAATGGATTTCCATCATGAAATTCCACATTTTCTCTAAGGTGAAAAGTCCATCTCAGTCCATCATCGGAAATATCCCAATCTGTAGCCAGTGCAGGTATAACTTCTGTTGTCCCGGGCTTATAATCAACAAGTGTGTCATAAATCTGCTGTGTTACTTTAAATGATTCTCCATCTGTAACCTGAATTGGATCAAGACCAACAGAATCACCACCACGACCAAATACTAAAGTTCCTCCCTTTTCTACAACTTGGGCCAGAACCGATACTGATAAACTGGCCATAAATACTATTAAAATAACAAAAAATACAAATATTCGTGTTTTTTTCATTCTAAACTTCTACCTCCTCGTTGTTAAAATTATCAAAAATTGCCAAACTGTCCTATTCTGTTTTTTTCACCCCCCAGAAAAGATAATTGAATTTATTTATTATTTAATTATATGCTATAAGGAAATAAAAGTCAATTTTAAAGATTAAATAAGAGTTTCCCCAAAACTATTTTTAAAGTTGCAAAAATGGGGAAAGTCAATTTTTAAAATTAAAAAAAGGCTTACTAACTGGTATAATTTCCTTGACATTAAAAAAATCTTATTAACTTATTTCCTTTCTGCACCAATAATATAATCAAATATTTCATCTGCAAGTTCTTCTTTATCCATAATTGGAAACTCGCTAACACGTTCTACACTTAATATAGTAACCTTATTATCTCTGCTGCCAAATCCTAACTTCTTGTTACTTATATTATTAGCAATTATATAATCCGCATTTTTCTTTTTTAGTTTTTTCCTAGCATTCTTCAACAGAGATTCAGTCTCAGCAGCAAATCCAATCAATATTTGATCTTTTCTTTTCTCTTTACCTAAATTAAATAATATATCATCTGTTCTTTCAAGCTTTAAATTAGAAGTCATTATAGAATCGGATTTTTTTATTTTCTTATTTTTTTTCTCTTTAGGTCTGTAATCAGCTACTGCTGCTGCCATAACAATTATATCCTGTTCAGAAAAATTCTGAAAAACAGCATTTTTCATTTCCTCTGCAGATTCTACATTGATTAAGTCTACCCCCAGAGGCTTTTCTAAAGACACCGGGCCAGATATAAGAGTAACCTCAGCTCCTCTAAAAGCCGCTGCTCTGGCAAGTGCATAACCCATTCTCCCGCTTGAATAATTGGAAATATATCTTACAGGATCAACTGCTTCTCTGGTTGGGCCGGCAGATATCATAACTTTTTTTCCTTTTAAATCTTTCTTGTTTAAAAACATTTTTACAGATTCAACTAAAATTTCAGGTTCTGGAAGTCTGCCCCGGCCCTCATAACCACAGGCTAAATAGCCCGATTCAGGGGTAATGATTTTATAATCCAACTCTTCTTCAAGAAATTTTAAATTTTTCTGTACAATTTTATTTTCATACATATGTACATTCATAGATGGGGCAATTAAAATAGGAGACTGTACAGCAAGTATAACAGTTGTGAGAAGATCATCTGCAATCCCACCAGCTGCTTTGCCAATAAAGTTAGCTGTAGCTGGCGCAATTAAACACAGATCTGCTTTGTCGGCCAGCTCTATATGCTTTACCCCCCCACTATTCCAGCTGCTGAACAAATCCTTTTCAGCTGGCAGATGTGTAATTGAATGAAAGGTTAATGGGCTAACAAATTCAGCTGCAGAATCAGTCATAATTGTGTAAACATTAAAACCTGATTTTGTCAGACTGCTGGCAACATTCAGCAGCTTATAAGCTGCTATTCCTCCCGTTACTCCCAAAATAATATTGGCTGACATTTTTTAATCTCCTTTTTATTTAATAGTATTTTTCGACTTTTTCCTATAAGAAATTTTATCTTTAGCAATTTCTTCTAAACTTTTGGATACAGGTTTATTGCTTTTATAATTAGAAAGCAGATCTCTGCCGCCCATATTTAAATGACGGGCCCTTTTTGCAGCAAGAATTACAACTGTATAAATACTATCCGCTTTATCCTGCAGCTGATCAACAGAAGGTTCAGTAATCATTTTTATCTCTCCTTTTTTTTTCTTCTTCAATAATATATTTTAAATCTTCAACAGCATCTTCTAGATTATCATTTAAGATTTCATAATCGTATTTATGTACTTCCTGCAGTTCTGATTTTGCATTTTTTAGTCTTAAAGTCTTTGCTTCACTATCTTCCGATCCTCTTTTATTCAATCTATTTTCTAACTCTTCTAAAGAGGGAGGAATTAAAAAAATATATACAGCATCAGGATACTTTTCTCGAACCTGAACAGCACCCTGTATATCTATTTCCAGAATAATATCTTCTCCCTTACTTATCTTTCTATCTACAAATTTTTTTGGAGTACCATAGTAATTTCCGTGAACTCTAGCACTTTCAATAAAATCACCATTTTTTTTCATCTTTTTAAATTCTTCTTCTGAAACAAAAAAATAATCTTCCCCGTCGATTTCCCCACTGCGTGGTTTGCGTGTAGTGACTGATACCGAATAGGAAACACCATTATAATCTTCCATTAATTTTTCTAAAACAGTTCCTTTACCAACACCTGAGGGACCCGAAAGCACAAATAATATACCATTCCCCATACTCATCATATTCTCGACCTTATTCTTTACTATCTTCTAATCTGTGAGAAACAGTTTCCGGCTGAATAGCAGATAAAATTACATGGTCACTATCAGTAATAATAACAGCTCTTGTTCTGCGCCCATATGTTGCATCAACCAGCATACCTCTTTCGCGTGCTTCCTGAATTATTCTCTTAATTGGAGCTGATTCTGGACTAACCACTGCGATAACTCTGTTTCCAGCAACAATATTGCCAAAACCTATATTGATTAAATTAACGTTCATTAAAAAACCTCCCAGATTCTTATTTATAATTGATTAGCTTTACCTCGCTTATATTTAATTATAATATCACAGCAATATAAATTTGACAAGGGTGATAAATAAAGAGTTTTTTGCTTTGTACAGTTTTTTCTTAAAAAAGAATAGAAAATCTGCAGTAAATATCTCCAATAATAATTAAAACTTTTCATCTCAGTCACATAAACATTTTTGGCAGTTCTTTTCCATTAATTTACTTCAAA